>JAJZSX010000009.1:8012-18874 GCA_021849435.1 Actinomycetes bacterium
GACGACGATCCACGCGGCACGCCGTCGACGAACGCCTCGGCCTCGACGTCGCCGTTCACCTGGTAGAAGTCACCGGTCTTGGTCCAGTAGACCCCCACAGCGTTGGTCTGCGTGCGCCGCAACTCGCGCAGGGCCTGCAGACCCGTCAGGATCGACACGTCGTGCTCGGGCGACGGCCCGCCATAGATCACACCACTCGACACCGCTCACCTCGTTCCTAGACCGACCATCAAGGGTAGTTGTCGGGCAAGTCGTTGAGATACAGCACCGCGTCGCCAGCGAATAGGGACTCGCGAACCCACGCCACGGCCTGCTCGCGTCGGTCGAAGCGCCGGGGCGGCCGGTCATAACCGGTCGACAGGGCCAGTGCGTTGGTCCGCCCCACCACGACGAGCTCCACACCGAGGGCGTTGGCGCGGCGCGCCAACGCGAGATTCTGACCGTACTGATCGTGTCCGAGCTCGACGATCCCGGGGGTCACGAGCACTCGGCGGCCCGAGACGTCCAGGCCCACCAAGACCTCGAGGGCAGCCGCGGCACTCGCCGGGTTGGCGTTGAAGGTGTCGTCTATTACGAGGACACCCGAGGGGGCCGTGACGACGTTGGCCCGATTGGCGACCGACGTGACGCCGTTGAGCCGGGCCAACACCGCACCCGTGTCAGCGCCGAGCTCGATGGCGGCCGCAATCGCGCAGGCGAGGTTGCTTGGCTGGACGCCCACGATGGTCGGATGGTGGAGCGGCTCGACGCCTTCCACCTCGATGCGCCACTGCGAACCATCGCGGGCCACTCGGACCTGGGCGTCCGTGGATGTGGATCCGGCGCGCACGACCCGTTTGCCCGACGTCTCGAGACGATCGACCCAGCGCCGCAGACGCTCGTCGTCGACGTTGAGCACAACGATGGAAGCCCGCTCGGTAATCTCGAACTTGGCGGCGTCAATCACGTCGAGCGACTTCATGCGTTCGAGGTGAACGGGCCCGATCGCGGTGACGACGGCGATCGTCGGCGGGCACCACTCGCACATGGCACGAATCTCGCCGGGCCCGAAGGTGCCCATCTCGGCGATGAAGACCGAGGTCCCGTCACCCAGGTTCTCGTTGATCGCGCGCGACAGCCCCGCCCGGTTGTTGAAGCTCCGCGGTGAGGCCACGACCGAGCCGTCCATCAACTGCGCCAAATGGTTCTTCGTCGACGTCTTGCCGTACGAGCCAGTGATCCCGACGACCGTTGGCGCCACACGTGCCAGGCGTTCGCTCGCCCGCTCGACGTACGCGCGCGCGCGCCGGTTTTCGTAGGGCCACAACAGTCGCGTCGCGAGATCGAGCAGCATCGGCGCCGCCCAGACGACGACCACCGCACCGAGCCACGGCTGCGGGGTCAGCGCGCCCAGCAGCGCAATCGCCACCGCCATGACGCTCGCCACGACGGCGATGGTCGTGGCACGACGCGTCCAGCGCAATGCGCTGGTGCGACCCCGTAGGGTGAGGCCGGTCGGGCACAGCCAGCCGTAGAGGATTGCGTCGACCACCAGCACCGCGGGACTCGCCAACAGCAGTCCGACGAGTAAGCCGATGAACATCACGTGGCTGAGCGTCAGCGGCCGGCGAAGGTTGCGACGCGCGGGTGTGGACGCCGACCCCACCTGGGGTGAGGTCCACCGCCCCAGGAACCGAGGGAGCGAGGCGGCGACGTAGTGCTCGCGCTGGAGCACGCGCAGCCACCGGACGAGTTGGGCCACGTACGCGCCGGTCACCGCGAGGGAGGTGACCACCGCGATCGCGACGTTCACGTCGCCACCTCGACGATGAGATCGACGAGCGTCGAAGCGGCTTCATTGGGCACGAAGTGTCCGATTCCCTCGAGAACACGAAGCCGACGCGCGCCGACGTCGGGGGTAGAGAGCAGTCCGTTCGCGCGCTCGGCGATGGCGACGGGCACGACGGTGTCGAGTTCGCCCCACAACATGACGAAGGGCACGTCGAGACGCGCGAGCTCTTCCTCGTACCCCTCGGCCACGGTCGCCACGAGCACGTCGCGGATCATCCCTGACGCCGCCCGGTAGTCGGTCGATCCGTACTTGTGCCGTGCCGCCTCGAGACGCTCGTCCGAAAGCCAACCTCGCTGGTGCAGCCACCGGATCATCCGGTACGGACGTGGCGAGCGAACGGCCACGGGGCTGTGCAGCAGCGGCGTCCCGGTCACGATCACCTTCGTCACCAATTCCGGGTGTTCGGCCGCGATCACCGTGGCGATGCGGCCACCGAAGGAGTGTCCGACGAGCGTGACCGAGTGATCGAGCGCCGCCAGTACCGGCGCGACGAGTGACGCGTAAAAACGCGCGCCACCCGCGACCGTTGGGGGTGGTGAGGATCCGAACCCCGGTAGATCGAGGGCCACTGACGAGACACCGCGACGCACCAGCAACTCCTGGACCGCGGCGAAGTCCCGTCCCCGTCGGGCCCAACCGTGCAACAAAACCACCTCAATGGGTCCATCGCCAGCGACTTCGCCAAAGATGGTCCCATCACCGAAGCTGCGCAGCACCCCTTAAGGTTACCGAGGCGCGGCGCCGCGACGACGATGACCGGTAGCGTCTGGACGTGAGCGACGGCGCCGAGTTCTCCCCTGACCTGTTGGTAGGCCTCACCCCCGAACAGCGCGAGGCCGTCACCTCGAGCGCGCGCCGCCTGCTCGTGCGCGCCACGGCGGGCTCGGGCAAGACCCACGTGCTCACGCTGCGCATCCAACGGCGCATCGCCCAGGGCGACTACAGCCCCGACCAGGTCCTCGCCATGACATTTACGCGAAAGGCCGGCGACGAGCTCCGGCGACGGCTCTTCGCCTCCGGTATCCGCGACGTGCGCGCCGGCACGTTCCATCGCGCCGCCTTGACCATCGTGAACCAGCATCGACGTGATAGCGGCCGGCCCCCGGTCGTGCTCGAGACGAGTCGGCGGCGTCTGGTGGCCGCGCTCGCCGCGCAGTTGTCCGAGTCGGGCGTTGTCCGCCTCGACGACTGGCAACTTCCGCGGTTGGAGCTCGAGATCGGCTGGGCGCTGAGTCAGGGCCTCAGCGGGAGCACCTACATCCGCCAGGCCCGACGCCATCACCGAGACTCCCCCCTACCCACCACGACCTTCGCCGACGTGCTCGACCGCTACGTCGGGCTGTGCCACAGTCGCGGCGTGCTCGACTTCGACCTCTTGTTGAGTGAGGCCATCGCGTTGCTACGCAACGAACCCGCGGTGCGCGCCGCGTTCCGCCATCGCACGCCGTCGCTCTACGTGGACGAGGCCCAAGACATGAATCCGCTGCAGTTCATGCTGCTGCGCGAGATGGCCGGGGACGACCCCGACCTGTTCAGCGTCGGCGACCCGAACCAGTCGATCTACGGGTTCAACGGGGCGAGTGCCCAGTTGCTCGGCGAGCTCGTGAGCACCTGGCCCGACACCGTGGTGCTCGACCTGACCCGCAACCATCGCTCGACGGCGCGGATCGTCGCAGTGGCGAACACCCTACTGGAGGAGGGTGCCCGCGGCATCGTACCGGCGCGCGACGACGGCCCCACACCGATCGTGCGCGGCTACAACACCGACGACGAAGAAGCCCGCCACGTTGCCACCTGGTTGCGCGTCAATCACCGACCGGGTGCGTCGTGGCGCTCGATGGCCGTGTTGGCACGCACCAACGCGCAACTCGACGTCATAACCAGCGCGCTCGAGGCGGCATCGATCCCCGTCGAACGGCGCGGACCGGACCACTCGCCGGCCTCAGACCTCTTCGTTCCCTTCGAACACGGCCGGCGCGTCGAGCACGACGCGCCCGATGCGGTGGCGATCTCGACCATCCACCGGGCCAAGGGACTCGAGTTCGAATACGTGGCGGTCGTCGGTTGGGCTGAGGGGCTGTTGCCGAACTACAACGCGACCACCGAGGCCCAACTCGGCGAGGAGCAACGGCTGGCCTACGTAGCGATCAGTCGCGCCGAGCGCTCCCTGCTGCTTACCTGGAGTCGGGGACGCGATGACCCGCGATACCCGGATCGGACGCCATCGCGGTACCTGGCGCCGATCGAGCGCGTCATCGCCACGTTCAATCGTCGTGACGCCCCGCTCACCGGCGAAGCCCGCCGGGCCCGACTGGCGGCCATCCGACGGGACCTCGCGGCCGCGAGCGACGAAGTAGCGTGGCCAACTGATGGACCGACAAGCACTCCGTGAGGCGCTGAGCTCGCTGTTGGGTAACGGTGGGGTCACCTTCAGCCCCCACCACAACCCCGACGACCTGCACGACGAGACGCTCCACCCCGATCCAGTCGAACCCTTCGCCGTCGCCTATCCGCGCACCACTGACGACGTCGCCGCGATCGCCCAGCTGGCCAGCCGCCATCAGGTCCCGATCACGCCCCGCGGATCAGGCACGGGACTCTCGGGGGGCGCCACGCCCGTGAAGGACGGCATCGTCGTCAGCTTCGCGAAGATGAACGAGATCGGCTCGATCGACCAACGCGATCACGTCGTGGTCGTCCAACCCGGAGTGACCTTGCGAGAACTTGATGAGGCTCTCGCACCACTGGGCCTGCGCTACCCGGTCTATCCCGGCGAGACCTCGGGGTCACTGGGCGGCAACGTCAACACCAACGCCGGCGGGATGCGCGCGGTTCGCCACGGCGTGACCCGCCAGCACGTCCTCGGACTCGAACTCGTACTCATCGACGGATCGGTCATGCGCGTGGGCGGTCCCGTCATGAAGTCATCGACGGGCTATGACCTCACCCAGCTGATCGTCGGCAGCGAAGGGACCCTCGCGATGGTGACCGAGGTCACACTCCGTCTCGCACCGCGCTTCGCGCACACCGCTACGGTCCTCGTGCCCTTCGCCGACCTGGTCGACGTCACGAAGATCGTGCCCCACATCGTCGCCTCCGGCCTGGAACCGTCGATCCTGGAGTACGTCGATCTGCTCACCATGTCGGCGATCACCCAGGCCTCGAATCTCGATCTCGGAGTCGCCCCCGACGTCGCCGCGAGCACGTCCGCGTACCTCGTCATCGTGCTCGAGACCCGCACGGCCTCCCAACTCGACAACGACCTCGCCGACCTCGCGAGCATCGTCGAGACGGCTGGCGCACTGGACGTCTACGTCCTGCCCGGCGGTGCCGCCACACGGCTGATCGAGGCCCGTGAGCGGGTCTTCTGGGTCGCCAAAGCGGCCGGCGCGAACGAGATCATCGACGTCGTCGTGCCTCGCTCGAAGGTCCCAGAGTTCCTCGACCGTGCCGTACTGCTCGGCGAGCAGTACGGCGCCTTCGTCGCGGGTTGCGGCCACGTCGGAGACGGCAACGTCCACCTGTCGATCTATCAGAACGACGACGAGCGCCGTGAGGCAATGTTGCACGAGCTCTTCGCCACGGGCATGGAGCTCGGCGGACAGATCTCGGGCGAACACGGGATCGGGCGCGACAAGCAGGCGGCCTTCCTCTCACTGATCGACCCCAACGTGCTCGCTCTCCAACGACGGCTCAAGGATGCCTTTGACCCGTCCGGCCTGTTGAATCCGTTCCGACTCCTCGACGAACGGACCAGGCCGTGAACGGCGCGCACGCACTGCTCGCGACGATGCGCACCAACGACGTCACGACCGTCTTCGCGAATCCCGGCACCTCCGAGATGCACTTCGTGGCAGCCTTGGACGACGCCCCCGACGTGCGAGCCGTGCTCTGCCTCTTCGAAGGCGTCGCGACGGGTGCAGCCGACGGCTACGCACGCGTCACCGGCCGAGCCGCGGCGACGCTGCTACACCTCGGACCGGGACTCGCCAACGGCTGGGCCAATCTGCACAACGCCCGCCGGGCGCGCGTGCCGCTGCTGAACGTCATCGGCGACCACGCGACCTACCACGCGCGCTTCGACGCCCCGCTCCAGAGCGACATCGCCGCCGTCGCGGGCGCGCTCGACGGATCGGTCCACAAGCCGCGCCGTCCCGATGACGTGGCCAACGAGACGGCGCGCGCCATCGCCGACGCTTACGGCCCACCGTCGCGGGTCGCCACGCTCATCCTGCCCGCCGACGTCTCCTGGGGGGCGCTCGAAGCACCGCCGACCCACTGGCCCACGGCCACGAGGGCTGCGGCGGTCCCGTTCGACGAGGGCCTGTTCGACCACGTGGTGACGCGACTACACACAACACGTGCGGCCATCTTTCTCGGGGGCGCGGCCACCACAGGCGCCGACATGGACCTCGCCCATCGGGTCGGCGCGGCCAGCGGTGCGATGGTGATGGTCGAAACCTTTCCGACCTCGATGGATCGCGGTGCGGGAGTCTTCCAACCCGAGCGGCTGATCTACCTGAGCGAATTCGCCGTCGGCCAACTCGCCGAGATTGAGACGCTGGTCCTCGTCGGGGCGAATGAGCCCGTCGGGTTCTTCGCCTACCCCGACGTACCGAGTCGACTCGTCGCATCCGACTGCGAGGTCGTCGCGCTCGCGCCACCGGGCAGCGACGTCAGTGCTGCACTCGCGATGCTCGCGGACCGGCTCGACGCGCCGCGCGTGCGCGTACCCGCGGGTCGAGCGCCCGACCCACCGAGTGGTGCGTTGAATGCCCAGAGTTTCGCCGCTGCCATCGCCGCCACGCTGCCCGAGGGCGCGGTCATCAGCGATGAGTCCAACACGAGCGGCATCCACCTCTACGGTGCCACCACCTTCTCGGCGCCCCATCGGCTCCTGACCTTGACCGGTGGCTCGATCGGGTTCGGACTGCCCGTCGCGGTGGGCGCGGCCATCGGCTCGGGCGCGCGTGTGATCGCCCTCGAGTCGGACGGCTCGATGATGTACACCCCCCAAGCACTGTGGACGATGGCCCGCGAGGGACTCGACGTCACGGTCGTCGCACTGTCGAACCGCCGCTACGCCATCCTGGACTTTGAACGTCAGCGGGTGGGTGCCACCGGGGTCGGAGAGGCGAGCGAGCGCCTCCTCTCGCTCGACAACCCCGCCATCGACCTCTGTGGTGTCGCGCGCGCGCTCGGCGTCCCGGCGACGACGGTGACGACCGCCGACGAACTCGTCGACGCGCTTCGCCGATCCTTTGCCACCGCCGGACCATCGTTCATCGAGGTGCCGCTCGCCTCAGCCTTCTGATGCGAGGTCGAACTCGGCGATGACGGGCGCGTGGTCTGACGGCTTCTCCCCCTTGCGGGCCTCTCGGTCGACGTACCCGGCCATCGCTCGTCGGCCCAGGGTCTCGTCGACGAGCAACAGGTCGATGCGCAGTCCGTGATTCTTGTGGAAGGCGCCACCGCGGTAGTCCCACCACGAGTAGGCCGGCTCGTCCGGGTGGAGCACTCGGATCAGGTCAACGAGGCCCGTCGACTCGATCGCGCGGATGGCCGCGCGCTCGGGTTCACTCACGTGCGTCGCGCCGACGAAGCTCGTCGGGTCCCAGCAGTCGAGGTCCGACGGTGCGACGTTGAAGTCACCGCCGAGGACGAACGGACCGTCGGGACGCTTCGCCGCCAGCTCGCTGAGACGACCGAGCCATTCGAGCTTGTAGCGATAGTGGGGATCGTCGAGTGACCGCCCATTGGGGACGTAACAGGAATAGACCCGGACCCCGCCACACGTCGCGCCGATGATGCGCGCTTCGGGGTCTTGGTCACCGAAGCCCCGCTGCACGTCGGTCACGCCCAACCTCGAGAGGATGGCTACACCATTCCACTGTCCCTGGCCGTAGTGAGCGACGTCGTAGCCCGCGTCCGCGATCGCCGCGACGGGAAACCGCTCTTCGGTGGACTTCGTTTCTTGGATCAAGACCACGTCGGGCCGAGCGTCGCCGAGCCACGAGGTCAGTCGGGCCATCCGAGCCGCGACCGAGTTGACGTTCCAGGTGGCGATCTTCACGTCAGGTCGGCGAGGACGAAGAGGAGATCCGCTTCGGCGGCCACCTCGCCGCCAACGGACGCGACACCGTGGCCCTTACCGGCCCGCGCCGAGAGACGGGTCATTTCGCAGCGCAGGGTCACCGTGTCGCCGGGGACGACCTGGCGGCGGAACCGAGCGTGCTCGACGCCGCCGAAGAGGGGCAGTCGTCCGCGATAGCGCTCGTCGGCCAACACCGCGACACCACCGCACTGAGCCAGGGACTCGAGCAAGAGCACACCGGGCGTCGTCGGACGGCCCGGGAAGTGGCCCGGGAAGAACCACTCGTCACCGCGAAGCGTCCACGTCGCGGTCGCGTGGACTCCGGGCTCGATCTCGAGCAGCACGTCGAGCAGCAGGAAGGGCTCGCGGTGCGGCAACCAGTCCCGGGGGTCGAGAGAGAGGCCGTTCACGCGAGGGCCAGCTCTGCGATCCGACGCTCGGGGTCGACGGTGATCAGCCGGAACGTTCGCCGATCACCCCGTTTCAACACGTCGCGCGCCCGCGCTGGTGGCGGGTCGCCGAGCAGCGTTGTCGGGGCGTAGCACTCGACCTGGCCGCCCTTGAAGGCGACGGTGATCACCGCACCGTGCGACGTGAAGGTCGTGACCTCGCCCTCCAGGCGTGAGTTCACCTTGAAGGCGGAGCGGAAGCGGGCGAAGACGTCCTCGGGATTCACCGGCTGACGTCCGCGGCGCAGCGCCACCGCCGGAACGTTCACCGGCGGTGCTGGCTCGAGCACCGGCGCGGCCTTGACGGGCGCGCTCGACTTGACCGTGCGCTTTGCCGCGGTCTTCGCCGGCGGCGCCTTCTTCGCTGGTGCCTTCTTTGCTCCGTCGGCCTTCTTGACGACCTTGGTTGCTTTGGCGGCGGTGGCCTTCACGGGCGGTGCCGTCTCGACGCTGGCCCGCGACACCTTGGTCGCCCGCTTGGTGGGCCGAGCCGCTTTCTCCGGTGTTTTCTTCGCCGCGGGGACCTTGGCGGCGGCCGGCTTCGCGCTCGGCTTGGCCGGGGTGATGGTGGTGCCGATCGACGGGGTCACGCCCTCGGGCATCAGCACGGCGAGCTTCTTCACGGTCCGGGCGCTCTTCACGCCGCGCACGGGTAGCCGCGGGGTGAAGATCCATCCGACCCCGGAGACCGGCTTGCCGCCGATGAGTCGGCCCTCGTCGAACAGCCAGGGGTAGATGGCGTGGAACTCTTGGAACGAGTCGTTGCTGAGAACGACACCGTTGATGCGGTCGGCGATCTTCAAGATGAAGGCGTCGCCCCGGCCGATCGCGCCGGCTGGCGGCGTCACGATCGTGCCATCGAGCTCACGGTCCTTGAACCGCGCCCGCTCCCCACTCGCGACGCGGTGGCCGAAGCTCGCGTCAACCACGACGATGAGCTCCGCACGGGGATTCTCCTCTCGAAACGCGCTGATCACATCGTCCAGTTGGCTGAGGCTCGGGTCGGTGCGACCTTCGGTGGCGAGGTTCGAGCCGTCGATCACGACTCGTAGTCGCGTGCGCGCCGCGCTCACCCGATCGCTCGAGTCAGCAAGTCGGACTGCTCGGCGACGTGGATCAACGAGCTGCCAGTCGCGGGGCTCGCAGACTCAGCCCGCGCGACGTGACTGATCGCCACGTCGCGTAGCTGGCGGTGCACCTGGTGGTGGACGAAGGGCCACGCGCCCATGTTCTCGGGCTCCTCTTGGAGCCACACGACCTCAGCCAGCTTCGGGTAGGACGCGAGGACTGCGTCGATCTCGTCGTGGGGCCACGGGTAGAGCTGTTCCACCCGCACCACGGCCACGTGGTCGGCGCTGACCTCGGCGCGACGCGCGAGCGCCTCGTGCGCGATCTTGCCTGAGGCGAACACGACACGCGTCACCTGGTCGTGCTGGACGTGGGGATCGTCGAGCACGGTCTGAAACGAGCCGTGCTCGAACTCACTCAGCGTCGAGCGGGTCTGGGCCGCGCGCAACATCGACTTGGGCGTGAAGACGATGAGTGGGGTCACCGAGTCACGGCTTACCTGACTACGCAGCAAGTGGAAGTACTGCGCCGCGGTCGTCGGCTGGGCGATGCGCAGGTTGTTACGCGCGCTCAGCGAGAGGAATCGCTCGATTCGCCCGCTGGAGTGCTCGGGGCCCTGACCCTCGTAACCGTGCGGGAGCAGCATCACTAGGCCGGCGCGCTGTCCCCACTTGTCCTCGGCGGCGACGAGGAAGTTGTCGATGATGATCTCGGCGCCATTGACGAAGTCACCGAACTGCGCCTCCCAGGCCACCAGTGTCCGATTGGACTCGACCGAGTAGCCGTATTCGAAGCCCAGGGCCGCGTACTCGCTGAGGAAGGAGTCGCGCACGGTGAAGAAGGCCCGCGTGTCGAGGTTCGCGAGCGGGATGTACTGGTCACCGGTCTCGTAGTCGATCAGTGCCGCGTGACGGTGCGAGAAAGTGCCACGACGCGAATCCTGACCGATCAGGCGCACGTTGGTGCCGTCCACGAGCAGCGTGCCGAACGCCAGCGCCTCGCCGAGGGCCCAATCGACCTCGCCACCCTCGAGCAGGGTGCGACGCTGAGCGAACTGACGCTCGAGCTTGGGGTGGATCGTGAACCCGCTCGGCGCCGTCATCGTCGCCGACGCCACCGCGAGCAGGACATCTCGCGCCACGCCGGTTTCGGGCGCCGTTGCGTCCGGGGTGACCTCGAGGACGGGAACGCCCTGCAGCGTCGGCACGGGGACCGTGCGTACCTCGTCGAGCACGCTCTGGAGTCGGGCGTTGAACTCGTCAAGGGCGCGCTCGGCCTCCTCGAGCGAGATGTCGCCGCGTCGCACCAAGGTCTCGGTGTAGATCTTGCGCACCGAGCGCATCTGGTCGATGATCTTGTACATCTGGGGTTGGGTGTAACTGGGATCGTCGCCCTCGTTGTGTCCGTGGCGCCGGTAGCA
>JAJZSX010000361.1 GCA_021849435.1 Actinomycetes bacterium
TGCTCGAGGCCGAGCACTTCTGCCTCTCGATGCGCGGCGTGAAGAAGTCGGGGGTCACCACGGTGACCTCGGCCGTGCGCGGGGTCTTTCGCGACGACCCGGCGTACCGCGCCGAGGCCCTGCAGTACATCCACCAGCGGCGGTCGACGTGGCACTAGGACCGGGCGTCCTGGGCATCGTCAACGTCACGCCTGACTCGTTCTTCCCCGAATCGCGCACGGCCGTCCCACTGGACGCCGTGGCGCGCGGGCGCAACTTCTTCGAGCTGGGGTGTGACGCCGTGGACGTGGGTGGTGAGTCGACACGTCCCGGGTCGACCCCGGTCTCGGCCGACGAGGAGCTCGCGCGCGTCGTGCCGGTCGTCGAGCAGCTCGCGGTCTACGGACCGGTCTCGGTGGACACGACCAAGGAGGTCGTCGCGCGCGCCGCGGTCGCGGCGGGTGCCTTGGTGATCAACGACGTCTCGAGCTCCCTGCTCGAGGTCGCCGCCGAGCTCGGGGTCGGCTACGTCGCGATGCACGCCCAGGGCACGCCGACCACGATGCAGGTGGCCCCGCACTACGACGACGTCGTCGAGGAGGTCTACGCCTTCCTCGAGGGCGAGGCGCGCCGGGCCCGCGCCGCGCGAATCGAGCGGCTCTGGCTCGACCCCGGCATCGGATTCGGCAAGACCGCGGACCACAACTGGGCCCTGCTCGCGAACCTCGAGCGCTTCGTCGACCTCGCCCACCGCTACGACGCGCAGGTCCTCGTTGGCACGAGCCGCAAGCGGTTCCTCGGCGACCTCGCCGATCCGCCGCTCGGAGTCGAAGAGCGTCTGGAGGGCTCACTCGCCAGTGCGGCGTGGGCCATGCTCTGCGGGGCCGACCTCGTGCGAGTCCACGACGTGGCGGCGACCGTGCAGCTGCGCGACGTGGTGACACGTCCGATCGATGAGGTGGGACCGTGAGGGGCAAGTGGGCGGTCGGGATCGAACCGCGGAACTTCACCTGGGTCTTTCGCGGGATCCTCGCCGTCTCCGAACGCCCGGGAGGCTCGACGGCGGTCCATCGGCGCGTGCGGCGTGACGAGGAGCTGCTGTGGCTGCGACACCAGGGCTTCACGCGGATCATCTCGATCCTGCCCGTGATGCAGAACCTCAACAACTACCTCGAGCAGGGTATGTCCGCCGCCCACTACGCCCTGCGCGGCGGTCCCCAGCAGCGAGACGTGCTCGACGCCTGTTACCGCGACCTCGCCGATTCCATGGCCGCGGGCGTCGTCGTGCTGCTTCACGGCGACGACGTGTCCGACCGCCTGCTCGGAGTCGTCGCCGGTTACCTCGTCTGGTCCAAGCGGGTCGCCTCGGTGCCGGCCTCGATCGCGCTCGTCGAGGCGCTGTTCCGTCGCTCGATCGGCCCCGACGGTCGCTCGGTGCTCGTCGACCTGCCGGAGCGAGCGTGAGCGACCGCATCGAGATCCGAGGGCTCCGCTGCGCGGTCATCGTGGGGGTGCTCGTCGAGGAGCGTGACCGCGCCCAACCCATCGAGATCGACGTCGACATCGAACGCCCGATCGAGGGCGCGGCGATGAGCGACGACCTGGCTGAGACCACCAACTACGCCGAGGTTGTGAGCCTGGCGCGCCGGATCGCGACCGAGGGGCGATTCTTGCTCCTCGAGACCCTCGTCTATCGCGTCGCGCGCGAGGTGCTGGCCGCCGACGAGGCGATCGAGGCGGTGACGGTCGCCGCGCGCAAGCTCCGTCCACCGGTGCCCGAGGACGTGGCGACGATCGGCGTGCGCACCACCGTTCGGCGCTGACGTGCGGGCGTTCCTGTCGTTCGGCTCGAACGTCGGCGACCGGGCCGAACACCTTCGAGCGGGCGTAGCGCTCGTCGCGGGAACCGACCCCTACCGCCTGTCACGGGTCTATGAGACCGAGCCCCTCGGCGGCGTGGCCCAGGGCGACTTCTGGAACCTCGTGATGGAGCTCGTTACCGACGTGAGCCCGTGGGCACTGCTCGAACGCGCTCAGCGCGCCGAGGCCCAGCGCGACCGCACCCGCGAGGTCCGCTGGGGTCCGCGCACGCTCGACGTGGACGTGCTTTGGATCGAGGGTTTCACGAGTGACGACCCCCGCCTCACGGTGCCTCACCCGCGCGCGATGGAGCGGGCGTTCGTCGTCGTACCGTGGCGCGAGCTGGCGCCCGAGCTCATCAGCGAGTTCGACGTCGAGCGCGCGACGGGTCGGGTCGTCGCACTGGATACACTCGAGATGTTGCAGTAACCGAACGGCACCCTCGGGGCCGGAACGGAGCAGAGATGAGAATCGCCATCGTTGGGGCCGGGCGAGCCGGCACGTCTTTCTCCTCGGCGCTGGCGCGCTGCGGGCACCGCGTCGAGCTGGTGCACCACGACGAACTCGAGCGCATCGGTTTAGTCGACCTCGTCCTGCTCGCGGTGCCCGACGACGCTATCGCCACCACCGCCGCGCGACTCCCGGTCGAGTCCATGCGCGTCGTCGCGCACGTGGCGGGCTCGCGCACACTCGCGGTACTCGCGCCGCACCCGCGAGTCGCGTCGATCCACCCGCTCATCACCATGCCGGGCGACGACGTGGGGGCGCAACGACTCGTGGGCGCCACGTTCGCGGTGGCGGGCGATCCGCTCGTTCGCGAGTTGGTCACGTCGCTGCGCGGTCGCGCACTCAGCCTGAGCGACGAACAGCGCACCGCGTACCACGCGACGGCGACCGTGGCGGCGAACCACCTCGTGGCGTTGTTCGCGCACGTCGAGCGCCTCGCCGAGCACGCCGGGCTGAGCCTCGAGGACTTCTTGCCGCTCGCGCGCATGGCGCTCGACGACGTCGCCGAGCGCGGCGTGGAGCGGGCCCTCACCGGTCCGGCCTCGCGCGGCGACCTCGCGACGATTGACGCCCACCTCGGCGCCATCCCCGCGCGCGAGCGCGCGACCTACGTGGCGCTCGCTCAGGTGGCCTTTGACGTGGCGGAGCGACGATCGCGTTCACTCGCCTGATGCGTCGGGTCGTCGACATCGAGCAGTGGCGACGACTGGCCGAGGACCAGCGTGCCGGCGCCCGTCGGGTCGGCCTGGTCCCGACCATGGGTGCGCTGCACCGCGGACATCAGTCACTAGTCGAGGCGGCTCTCGCGAACGGCGACTACGTCATCATGACGATCTTCGTCAACCCGCGCCAGTTCAACGACCCGAGCGACCTGCGCGCCTATCCGCGCACGCCCGAGGCCGACCGTGAGCTCGCCGAGTCGATCGGTGTCGACGCGCTCGTCGAACCCACGATGGCCGAGATGTGGCCGGCCTACCCCGACCCGACGCCGACCACGGTGTCGGTGGCGGGGCTCGGCGACGTCCTCGAGGGCGCCGGGCGGCCGGGCCACTTCGACGGCGTCGCGAGCGTGGTGGCGAAGCTGGCGATCGTGACGGGGCCGTCGCGGATCTACTTCGGGCAGAAGGACTTCCAACAGCTCGCCGTCGTGCGCCGGATGGTACTCGATCTGGGCCTGGACGTCGAGAGAT
>JAJZSX010000362.1 GCA_021849435.1 Actinomycetes bacterium
GTTCTTCGGGACCTTCTTGCTCGTCATCGCCGCCGCCGGAGCGCCAGTGGTGGACGCCGTCTCCCACGGCCAGGTCCCGATCGACGCTCAAGTCGTCGCGCCCGCACTCATGGTCATGGGCATCATCTACTTCATGGGCATGGTGAGCGGCGCCCATCTCAATCCCGCCGTCACGCTCTCCTTCGCGGCGCGGGGCAACTTCCCCTGGAGCCGGGTCCCGGGTTACATCGGTGCCCAGGTCGTCGGCTCCGTCGCCGCATCCCTACTGCTCCGAGGACTCTTTGGGAACGTCGGTCATCTCGGAGCGACACTGCCCGGCCCGGGGATCTCGTCGGGCAAGGTGGTGATCGTCGAGGCACTGCTGACGCTCGGCTTGGTGAGTGTCATACTCGGCACCGCCTCGGGCGCCCGCAACGTCGGGGCCAACGCTGCGCTCGCCGTCGGTGGCTACATCGCCCTCGCTGGTCTCTGGGCCGCCCCGATCACCGGGACGTCGATGAACCCGGCCCGCTCGTTCGGACCCCAACTCGTCGGAGGCGATTGGACGTCGTGGTGGGCCTACGTCGTCGGACCACTGATCGGTGGCTTGATCGCAGTCGGTGTCGCCTGGATTCTGCGTGGACCGCCTTCACTCGCCGCGAACGAAGCCGCCCAAGGTGAACTCGACCCACTTTTCAAGACCAGCGAACTCAAGCCCCGAACTCCACGCGTACCCTGACTCAGTGACGCCTCGGGTGTTCGACGGTCGACTCCCACGAATACGCCCGCTATCGGTGATCGCCCGAAGGCTTACGCGCCCCAACGGTCCTCGGCCTCGATTGGCGAAATCGATAAACCGCACCGCGCAGCCAGTCTGATTGACTCGACTCGTTCGTGTCACGCCCGGAGGGTACTCGTCGAAGGTACACCGATTCCCAAGCTGCTCAATCGACCGCAACGCCGTGACCAGCAGTCCAGATAGGTAGAGCGGGTAAAATCACCTGGTCGCCACCGAACAACCACCACCTGGACCCGCCGAGGATATCCCCGCCACGACGTCGCTAGTCGCTGGCAAGATGATGCGACGTGGACGACCCCACTGGTCAAACCGTGACGTTGAAATCGTCGTCGTAGCCCGAGTCTTCATGAGCATCGGCCGGGCACTCGCCGGTGTCGTCACCCCGATCTACCTCGCCTTAGTGGGTTTCGGCGCCGTTGAACTGTCGGTCTACATCTTGGTCGTCGCGGCTGCATCGGCACTGTTGTCCACGGGCATCGGCACCGTCTCAGATCGCGTCGGACGGCGAACGTTCCTCGTCGTCGTCCCCCTCTTCACCGCCGTCGCAGGCGTGTTGTTCGCAGTGACCACGTCACACGCGATCCTGTTCCTCGCCGGGGCGATTGGTAGCTTCGGGCGCGGAGCGGGGGCGGGGGCGGGATCGGTCGGCCCGTACCAGCCAGCCGAGTCGGCCTACGTGACCGAGCGGGTTGAGCCTCGTCATCGCAACGCCGTCTTCGGTCGACTGACGTTCTCCTCCTCGGTGGGCGCCACGATCGGCGGACTACTCGCCCTCCTCGTACCCACGAGCCGCATTCACGCGAGCGCCGCCATCGGTGTCTTTCGAGTGGCATTCCTGATGATCACCGCCGTCTCGGTGGCTGCAGGCTTGATCGCCCTGGCCCTGCACGAGGAGCGACGGCCGCGATTCGCCGGCCACCATCTGCGGCCACGGTTCCCCCAACGTTCGCGGTGGCTCCTCTATCGACTCTGGGTGACGAACACCTTGAACGGCGCCGCCATCGGCATGTTCGGGCCATTCATCACCTACTGGTTCTACCGACGCTTCGGCGTCGGCCCGGCGGAGGTCGGTGTCCTGTTCGCCGTCATCAACGTGGCCACCATGGCCTCGAGTCTCTCGGCGGCCGCGTGGGCACGCCGCTGGGGTCTGGTTCGTACCGTCAGCGTCGTACGCGTTCTCCAGTCCCTGCTCATCATCCCGATGGTCCTGTCACCGAACTTCACGGTGGCGGGCTCGTGGTTCCTCGTACGGATGCTGGTCCAACGGATCGGCCTGCCCCTGCGCCAGTCCTACGTCGTCGGGTTGGCCGACGAGAACGAGCGCGCCTCGGTCACCGCGCTGTCCAACCTGCCGAGCCAAGTCGCGATGTCCATCAGCCCGCTGCTCACGGGCTACCTCTTCGCCGAAGCCGACCTACTCATACCCTTCGAGATAGCGGCGGTCCTGCAGATGGCGAACGCGTTGACGTTCTGGGGCTTTTTCCGACACCATCCCCCCGAGGAGGAGTCGGTGTCGCGCGCCGTTACGCCAATCGAACCCGAGCCAACCGACTAACGAGACCGACGAACACGCCTTCGATGCGCCGAGCGAGCGGTGCCGGCCCCATAGCGTCCGAACCCCGAACGCACCCGTCCCGCAACGTTCCCGTCGCTTCGAGGCACCACCGGCGGCTTGGTCCACCTGGTTGTCGCCTCGAACCCGACCGTCGTCGCGGTACGGTACATACGAGACCGGTTGGGGCGTTGGTGCGTTGAGTCGTCACGACCTCGGAGCCTGTCCGACACGCACCACGACGAGGGACGGGAGGTCAATGCGGTTACGCCGGAGAGCGGACCCCGATCCCTCGGTCACCTGGGCGGCGCTGGTCGGCGACGAGTTGACCACCGTGCTCTGCCACCACGGGGCTGAGGCGGGTCACTTCACCGTCCTTGGTCCCGACCCCTGGCAGGTGATCTGGAACGACGACCGATCAGGCTTCGTCGCTTTCCTCGAAGCCCGACACTGCCTCGTCTCGTGGCGCTCGCCGGTGGCCACGCAATCGCAACAGGCCGACCTGCTCGCCCGCCTGCATCGCCACGCGCAAGCGCTGAACAAGCAGTTGTTCGCGGTGCCGGTCAACCAGACGACGGCCGACGCGGCGGTAGCCCTGGGCATGCACGCCACCTGGATTGGCACGGAGTGCCTCATTGATCTGCGCCACTGGACGCTCCAGGGCGGCCGCCGCCAGAAGGTGCGCTGGGCCCGGAGTCATGCGACAAAGCTCGGTTACGCCTGGCGTGAAGCGCACCCACTCGTCTCGCGCACGGACTTCGACGGACTACAGCGGATCGAGGAGCGTTGGAAACAGGAGCGTCGCGAACGTCGGACCGACTCGTTCCTTCGCAATGAGTTCACCGAGCTCGCCCACCTCCGTCGCTACTTCGTCTGCGAAGGCCCAAACGGGGTCGTCGCGTCAATCACGTGCACGCCAGTCAATCGTTCGACGTGGTATCTCCAGGACCCCGTGCGAGACCCGAACGCTCCTCGGGGGGCGCTCGAAGGCGCGATGGCTCTCGCCCTTGACACCTTCCGCGAGGAGGGGTTCTCCTGGGCGTCGAACGGAACACTCCCATTCTGGCGTCCCGACGGTGTCGAGGACCGGCCTCACCCTCTCGGACCGCTCGGCGACCGGGTGCTCAACTACTTCGACCGTCGCTACCGCTTCGCCCGGATCAACCAGTTCCGCTCCAAGTTCATCCCCGACGAGACGTGGCCGG
>JAJZSX010000363.1 GCA_021849435.1 Actinomycetes bacterium
GGCACAAGGTGCGCATCGCCCTCAACGTCTCGTGAACCGGGTCGCGGTGGCCCTCGTGGGCGCTACCGCGTCGGGCAAGTCAGCCCTCGCGCACGCGCTCGCCCGTCGTGATGCGAATCGTGCCATCGTCGCCGTGGACGCGATGACCGTCTACCGGGGCATGGACATCGGCACGGCCAAGCCCACGCCGGCTGAGCGTCGCGAGGTGCCCTACTACTTGCTCGACCTCGTCGAACCCGACGAGTCATTCACCGTCGCGATGTTCCAGCGCGCGGCGCGCGAGGCGACGGCCGAGCTCTGGGCCAAGGGTGGTCAGGTGATCTACGTCGGCGGCACCGGTCTCTACGGGCGAGCCGTCCTCGACGACTACCGGATCCCGGGCCAGTACCCCGAGGTTCGACGAGCCCTCGAGGCGCGATGGGTGGCCGGCGAGGCGCTGCACGAGGAGCTGGTCCGACGCGACCCGGTCGCGGCGGGACGCATGGAACCGACCAACGCCCGACGGGTCCTGCGCGCGCTCGAGGTCACTCTCGGCAGTGGCCGTCCGTTCTCCTCGTTCGGTCCGGGCGTGGCGCAGTACGGCCGAGTTCGTGTAGTTCAGGTCGGACTGCGAGTCACCATGGACGAGCTCGACCGGCGTATCGAGGCGCGGTTCCGCCAGTGGCTGGACGAGGGGTTGCTCGACGAGGTCCGCCGCCTCGCCGTGCGTCCCGGTGGGGTGGGGCGCACGGCCCGTCAGGCCGTCGGCTATCGGGAGCTGCTGGCGCACGTCGAGGATGGGGCGGACCTCGAGCAGTGCGTGCGCGACGCCATCACCCACAGCCGCCGCTTGGCCCGCCGCCAGCGCTCGTGGTTCGAACGCGATCCGCGCATCGAGTGGTTCGAGAGTCCCGAGGCGGCCCTGGCGCGCTTGGAGCACGTGCTGAACGGCCCCGACGGCTTCGTGCGAGAATGGGACCAGTGACACTTCGCTATCTTCAAAAATGGCACGGCGCCGGCAACGACTTTCTGGTTGAGGTGATCGAGCACGGCATGGCACCCTGGTGGGATGAGGACCACGTGCGCGCCGTGTGCGATCGCGCCACCGGCGTCGGCGCCGACGGTCTGCTGCTCGCGACGGTCGGCTCCGAGGTGACGATGGTGCTCTTCAACGCCGACGGGAGCCGCGCCGAGATGTCGGGCAACGGTATCCGGTGCCTCGCGGCGGCAGTGCGCCGCTCGACGCGCGATGCGTGGGACAGTCTGGACGTGGTGACCGACGTCGGGGTGCGACACGTGACCTTGACCGGTGATCGCGATGGCGGGACGGGCAGTGTCGAGATGGGCGCAGTCGTTGTCGGACCGGGCCCCGCGGGGACGTTGGGGGTCGCCTCGGTTGGCAATCCGCACGTCGTGGTCGCCGACGACCCGACGTGGAGTATCGAGGACCGGACGAAGTTCGCCCAGTCGTGGTCCGACGCTGTCGGCGGCGCGAACGTCGAGTTCATCACGCCCGCCAGTGCGGACCTGATCAAGTTACGGGTATTCGAGCGTGGTGTCGGCTGGACGCTCGCGTGTGGCACCGGTAGTTGTGCGACCGCCGCGGTCGCGCGTTCGCACGGGCTCTGTGGCGACGTGGTCACGGTCGCCAACCCCGGCGGTGACCTCACGGTTCGCCTAGACGGCGACCGAGCGACCCTCAGCGGTCCGGTCGAGTTCGTCGCCAACGTCGAGTGGCTCGCGACTTGACCTACATCCCGTCGACTCTCATCGATCGAACCTTCCGCGAGCGGATCGTGCTCGTGGGCGTGCAGTTCCCGGGCGTCACCGCCGACGAGTTGGAACGCCAGTTGGACGAGCTGGCACTTCTCGTGGACACCGCCGGCGCGGACGTCGTCGCGCGGATCGTCCAACGGCGCGACGCCCCGGACCCCGCGACGTTCCTCGGATCGGGCAAGGTCGACGAACTGCGTGAGATCTGCCTCGCCGTTGACTCGGACACGGTGGTCTTCGAGCACGCGCTCTCGCCGGCCCAACAGCGAAACCTCGAGAAGATCCTGGGTCGCACCGCGATCGACCGCACCGCGGTCATCTTGGATATCTTCGCCCAGAACGCCCGTACCCCCGAGGGCAAGGCCCAGGTCGAACTCGCGTTGCTGCAGTACCGCCTGCCGCGCCTGCGCCGCGCGGGGGGCTCGTTGTCCCAACAGGCCGGTGGCATCGGCACACGCGGCCCCGGTGAGACCCAACTCGAGGTCGACCGCCGTCGACTCGTGCATCGGATCCACCGAATCCGTGAGGAGCTCAAGGAGATCGACCGCACGCGCGGTGTCCAGCGCCAGGGGCGTGACCGCGGGCGTCACCGTGAGTTGACCTTGGTCGGCTACACCAACGCCGGCAAGTCGTCCATGCTCAATGCGCTCACCGACGCCGGGGTGGGCGTGGAGGACCGGCTGTTCGCGACCCTCGACCCACGCACCCGCCAGCGCCAACTCCCCGGCGGGGAGACCGTGCTCGTCACCGACACCGTCGGGTTCATCTCGAACCTACCCCACGAGTTAGTCGAGGCCTTCATGAGCACGCTTCGCTCGGTGCAGCTGGCGGACCTGCTGGTCCACGTCGTGGACGCCGCGAGCGAGAACGCCGAGGAGCAGATCGCCGCCGTGCACGAGGTGCTCGGCACGATCGGCGCTGATCACGTCCCTGAGCTCCTGGTCTTCAATAAGGCCGACGTCCCGGGCTCTCGGGCTCGCGACCTCGTCAAGCTCTACCCGGGCAGTGTCTTCGTCTCGGCCCTGACCGGTGAGAACCTCGACGCGGTCGTCGCGTCGATCGCTGAGCGCCTTCGCATCGAGGACCGCACGATCACCGTGCGCTTCCCGCTCGACCGTGGCGACCTCGTCGCGGCCGCACATCGAGAAGGGGACGTGCTCGAGACGACGGTCGAGGACGACGCGATGGTCCTGCGCATCGCCCTTGACCCGGTGGGGGCGGCGCGCTTCGAGGAGTGGCGGGTCGCACCATGACCTTCACGCCGCCGCCGTACCCCTACGAGCGGCTCGACGGGATCAAGCGGATCGCGAGCGCGCACGACGGTGGCGCGATCGACTGCTCGATCGGGACACCGATCGACCCGCCGCCGACGGTGGTGCTCGAGGAATTGGCCCGCGGTGCGGGCGCCCGCGGCTACCCGCCGTCGGCCGGTACCGATGACTTTCGACGAAGTGCGAGCGGATGGCTCGCGCGTCGCTTCGGGGTCAACCTCGGCCCCGACGCGCTCGCCGCCTGCGTGGGCACCAAGGAGTTCGTGGCCTCGCTCGCGAGTTACCTGCACCTGAACGCCCCCGACAAGGACACGGTCTTGTTCCCCGCGATCAGTTACCCCACGTACGCGATGGGCGCGACACTGGCGGGGCTGCGCGCTGTGCCCGTACCCGTTCGTGATGGACGGTTGGACCTCGCGAGCGTGGCGGCCGCTGACATGGCGCGAGCCCTGGTGCTCTGGAGCAATTCGCCGTCGAATCCGACGGGCGGCCTCGAGGACTTAG
>JAJZSX010000364.1 GCA_021849435.1 Actinomycetes bacterium
TCCGCGCGAGAAGCTCGACGTGGTCCAGCTGGAGAGCCGCCTTGCTCCCACGATCATGGTGGGCGACGGCATCAACGACGCCCCCGCCCTCGCGCTCGCCGACGTCGGTGTGGCCATGGGCGCACGCGGGGCGACGGCCGCGTCCGAGGCCGCCGACGTCGTGATCACCGTGGATCGATTCAATCGACTCCACGAGGCCCTCGTGGTGGCTCGACGGACACGGCGCATCGCGGTTGAGAGCATGGTGACGGGCATGTCACTGTCACTTATGGCAATGGCGGTGGCTGCCGCAGGCTACCTGCCGGCAGTGTCCGGAGCGCTTCTCCAAGAAGTGATCGACGCCGCGGTGATCTTCAATTCGCTGCGAGCGCTTCGTATGGGTGGTCGAGAGCGGCGCCTCACAGAGGAGGACTCGGCGCTCACACGCCGTTTTCGCGACGAGCACCGAATGGTCAGCGGCGTTATCTCCTCGCTCGAGGAGGTGGCTAACTCGCTGGACTCGCGTGAGCGGGGAAGCGTCATGGACGCCGTGCGCGCGACACATCGACAACTTGTCGATGAGGTCCTGCCCCACGAGGAAGCGGAGGAGATGGTCCTGTATCCGGCGCTCGGCCGCTTCTTCGGGGGCAGCGACCCGATGGGAACGATGAGCCGCGCGCACGTCGAGATCGCCCACCGCGTGCGCCGTCTGGGTCACTTGATCGACGATATCGGCACCGACGTTCCCGATGACACGGATCTGATCGAGTTGCGCGGCGTTCTCTACGGACTGCACGCGATCTTGAAGCTGCACACGGCCCAGGAGGACGAGCATTACCTCTCGCTCGCCGAAGACGACTCGGTCGTCGGCTCCGTGGTAGCGGGCGCGCTCTGAGAGTTTGAGTCCAAACGTGATGTTGGGCGCGACTTGTCCGAATCGTGAGTTGCCGTTGCGATTACGTCGTCAATGTGGACACCTGTGGAGCATTTGCGGAGGCGCGCGACACGTGGTGACGTAACGGCCGGTGTGGCCCGTCGAGGGGCTGCGTGCGCGTGAATGCGCCCAACTCACTGGTGGGGCGAAGGGTCCGCTCGTCGACTCCGGCAAGTCCCGAAGACGAGTTTCTGGTTCCGACGGTCGCCGCGCTGGAACCCGCGGGCACGGTTCTCGAGGCGGCGCCCTCAGGCATGCATCGTAGCTACGACATTGCTGTGACCGCGGCGGGGGGCGCCCGCCGCTACATCAGCGTGGGTCAGAAGTTCTCGATCGCTCTCGTTGTCGCAACGTTATGGCTGGCGGCGTCGGTGTGGATCTCGTGGCCCTGGATCACGGGACTGGCCCAGCACGTGACGATCGTGCCGGCGTTGATCATCGTCTCGTTGCTGGCGTTCGCACCGGGCTTCGTCGTCGCATTCCTGGTGGCTGGGCTGGCCTTTGATCGCCAGCCGTCCTTCAAGGTCGCCTCGCCTCGCGAAGCAGTCACCGTCTTGATCGCCGCGCGCAACGAGGAGGCGGCAATCGGTGACACGGTCCGCTCGCTGTCCGAGCAGGACTACGAGGGCGATCTGCGGGTGATCCTGATCGATAACGGATCGAGCGACGACACGATCGGGATCGCGCGCCGGGCCGCCCAGGCGAGCGCGCTCGCGCTGGAGATCCTCGAAGAGTCATCGCCCGGCAAGAGCCACGCGCTGAACCGGGGTCTCGAACACGTGACGAGCAACCTGGTGATCACCGTCGACGCGGACACTCTTCTGCAGCGCTCCGCCATTCGCCTGCTGGTCGCTCGCATGGTGTCCTCGCCGGCTGAGGTCTGTGCGGTGGCCGGGGCGGTGCTCGTGCGCAATAGTCGTTCGACGTTCTGGAGTCGCCTGCAGACCTGGGACTACTTCCTTGGCATCGCCTCCGTGAAGCGAATGCAGGGGCTCTTCCAGAACACCCTCGTGGCCCAGGGCGCTTTCAGCCTCTATCGCAGCGGCGCAGTGCGCGAGGTCGGCGGGTGGCCTGATGCGATCGGCGAGGACATCGTGCTCACCTGGAAGATGCTCAACAACGGCGCGAAGGTCTTTTTCGAGCCGCTGGCGGTTGCTTTCACCAGCGCGCCGGAGACCTTAAGGGTGCTCGCTCGTCAGCGCTCGCGTTGGGCGCGCGGGATGATTGAGGGGCTGCGCACGGTGCCCCCGTGGCGCCACCAGAACGGATACGCCAGGGTCCTCACGGGCTTCAACCTGATGATCCCGCTGCTCGACACGGCCTACGTGCTCTTGTGGCTGCCCGGCCTCGTGCTGGCGCTCTTCGGCGTCTATTGGATCGTCGGGCCTATGACGGTCGCCGTGCTGCCGGTCACGCTGCTCGTCTACGGCGTGCTTTTTCACTACCAGAACCAGCGGGTCTTCAAGCCGCTGGGACTTCGCGTGCGCAAGAGCGCACTGAGCCTGTTCCTCTTCGTGATCCTCTACCAGGCGTTCATGTCGGCCTTCTCGGTCCTGGGCTACGTCCAAGAGCTCACTCGGCGCGCCCGACGCTGGAAGTGACCACGAGCCAACCGTTTCGTGGCGTGTAGTAGTCGAGCGACATGGTCGTGCCCACGTCACCATTGCTGCGCCGGTCTCACGACCCGCCGATTCTCCTGCTCATCAGCCGGGCGTCGGGTCCTAGGCACGGCCACGTGCCGCCAAAGGACGTCGGGGCCTACTCCGGCGTGACTGTGTTGCCCCGCACCCTTTACGGCACGCCCACCCGGCTCGAGGAGCAGGGTCGTATCGAGTCCGCGGTCGGTGACGAGGGCCGGTGTCCCATCAGTTCACCGCGAGCGCGGCCACGCGTCGGGGGTTGCCGACGCTGCGACATTTCAGACCCATCGACGCGGCGGCGCGTTGCACGTGGTGGTGGCCCGGGCCGGCATGATCATCGGCGGGGCAGGACTTTCCAAATCGGCCGAGCACGTCGCGAGCGCTGTGCCCATGGCGACGCGGGTCGGTGCCTAGCTCACCTACGGTGTGGCCGTCGCGGGAGGAGCGGGAACACTCCTGGTCGGCCTCGGCGCACTGGCGCTCGCCCCGTTGTTCGTGCGCTTGGTGGGAGGTAGTGGCCGGTTCGAAATCGACCGGTGCGACGTCGCGTGCTTGGCGCTTGGGCTGCGACGGACGTCTCGTCCACACAGCTGGGAGTCGAGGGCCGGTTGGTCGGAGGGTGAGCGCGGCCGCAGCCCCATTCACCGCGCGCGTGCCGGCGGGTTCGCTTGTCGTCGCCCACTGGAGTGTCATGCGCATCGCCTCGAAGGTTCCAGTGGCTTCGCCCGTTAGGGAACCAGGATGCGGCGAAAGCGTCGCGCGGCGAGCCAGAGCCCGCCGAGCGCCAGAACGACCAGGTAGGCGACGCGGCCGAGCATGACGGCATCGAACTGGCCGAGGGAGAGCCCGCGCATCAGTGCGGCCGACTGATAAAGCGGCGAGATTGAGATGATGGCCCCGAGCCAGTGCGGATAGAGCGTGATGGGAAAGAACGTCCCCGAGAACAGGAAGAGCGGCAGCTGGATGAGCGTCAC
>JAJZSX010000365.1 GCA_021849435.1 Actinomycetes bacterium
GACCTTGACCGAATCGCGCACGTAGTTGAAGCTGTAGGGCAGGCCACCCTCGTTGATCGTCAGGTTCGAGGCGTTTTGGCTGTAGGGATACTGGTCCGTCGTCGTAAAGCCGTCGAGGACGTACTGAATCGTTCCGTCGGCGATGACGGGATAGACCTGGGAGTTGAACGAGAGGAAGGGCGCCGCCTTTTGGGCCATAGTTCGCACGTCGCGCACGAACATCACCCGACTGTTAGCGGTGATCTGATTCGAGATGAGGAAGTTGAA
The DNA here is from genome assembly GCA_021849435.1 of Actinomycetes bacterium. The sequence goes on from JAJZSX010000365.1 coordinate 268, forward strand.
ATCGCCCAGGCGCAGGGCGAGCGCGAAACGCCGTAGAAAGTTACCGATTCGCACGCCGCCGGTCGAGGCGTAGTGGCTTTCGACCGGCTGACCCGCGTTAGGCCCGCTGGTGACCTGAAAGTTGAGTTCGGGCTGCTTGGTGTTAGCCACCACCCAGCCGGGATTGTTCAGGCCGAAGTAGATATCGGGCTGGGTAAGGACCGGCATGCCTCCACTCGAGACCGGAGGCACGTTGGAGACTACGAGGACCGGGTTGCCCGTGGAGGGATCGGCCTGGTTGGCAGCGATCACCGCCGCGCCGATGCCGTGCGTGTACTGCAGGTGGTTGTTGACCCACGACGGCGACGGCAGGTTCGCGGGATTGAGTTGCCGCGCGCCGATGAGAACCGGAGTCAACTTGCCGTTGATCACGTAGCGATCCACCGCCAGCGAGGCGAAGGTGTAGTAGGAGCGGATCGACTGGCGGCGCGTCACCGTGACCAGCGAGATGTTGTTGGCGGGATCCCACAGTCGGATGTTGCTGAGCGTCGCCTTGTCGGCGTTGATCTGGGGCTGGCTGATGGTGGTTGATCCGGCGAACGTGTGGTACATCACCTGATTCAGCCCAAAGGCCGACCTCGTGGCCTCGATGTTGCGCTGAATGTAGGGCGCCTCCAGCTTGCCCTGGTTGGGGCTGACCTTCAGCGCTTGGAGGATGGTCGGATAGAGCACGCCGATCACCAGGGCGACGAACGCCCAGAGCCCCACCGCGACCGCCGGCAGCGACCAGCCGCGCAAGCGCACGTTCACGAGCAGGATGACCGTGGCCGCCAGAGACAAGAAGAAGAGGATGGTGAGCGCGGGCATGCGCGCGTGGACGTCGGTGTAGCTGGCGCCTTGGACGTAGCCGTTAGTCGAGTTGACGAGGGACCACTTGGCGATGACGTAACCCGCAGCCTTCATGAGGGCGATTCCCGCGCCGATCACTGAAAGGTGGGCTTTCACGCGGGGGGCAACCCGCGGAGTGGTGCGAGCGGCACGGATGCCGCCGTTGAGATAGTGGAATCCCGTCGTCACGATGAGAATGACCACGAGCGACACCAGCAGCCACGTCACGACGAAGGATACGAAGGGCAAGGTGAAGATGTAGAAGCCCAGGTCCTTGTGGAAGAGTGCGTCGGTCTGGTGGAAGGGCTGGCGGTTGGCGAAGAGGAGATACTTCTGCCACTCCCCTGACGCGTTGAGCCCGGCGACGACTCCCATGATCAACGAGATGACCGCGTAGATGCGTCCTGCGTGAGGACGAACAGCGTTCTGGAAACGCCGCACCACCTCGTCCTCGGGCTCGAAGGTGAGATCACGCGCGCCGAATCGGTCCGTGAGGAGAAGGTTTCCCCACATCAAGGCGAAGAAGACCGCGCCAAAGGTCAGAGCGAGGCCAACCTTGACATAAAAGAGCGTCGCGAAGACCTTGCCCAGACCCACCGAGGAGAACCACATCTGGTCCGTCCACAGCAGCGCCACGCTACGCAGCGACAAGAAGCCGACGATGACGATCGCGATCAGCGTCGTGATGACGACGCGCCGCGAGAGCCGCCCGATTCGTCGGGGGCGCGGCGTCACATCAGAGGGGCTTCGCACATCGAAAGCCTAGGGCGTGGCGACTAGACGGGAACAATCGTGCACGCGCAGCCTGCGTGCAACGGCGGATTCGCGGCGCCGCTCGGAAAACTCTGCCCCGCGCTGCGCTCTCCCGCCGCGGCGTCCAGGGCGCACGCGTCACAGGGTGCGTCGGTCGGCGCCACGAGGAAGCGGACGTTGCGCCCGCTCGAGGCGGCGATCACTCCGATGTGAAAGGCCCGCCGGGCGGCGTCAGTGCAGAGCCGTTCGACCCGCGCGCCACGCCACTCCTTGTAGGCCGTATTGACCCTCTCCTGGGCGTCGCCACTGCCGTCGGCGAGGATCCGACGGCGCAACGCCAGCACGATTGTGACGGCGAGATCCGCCGCGCAGTCAACCAGCGGCGCTCGGCCGGCGGCCGGGCCCGCGGTGCCCGACTCGTCGAAAGCGAACTGCGCGCCCGCCGCGGCGGCGTCGGCGAGCGCGTCGAAGGCGGCGTCGGCGTAGCGCGCCCGCTGGGCGTGTTCATCCTCAAGATCGCCGAGGCTCACCAGTTTGACCGTGCGCAGACGCTCAAGCGTGAGGTTTTGATCGTCCTGGAGCACGCGCTTAACGCGACGGGTGAGAACGGCGAGGGACTCCTCGAGGGACGCGTCACGGCGCTTGAAGAGGTCGCCCACAGGGGTGTCGGGCTTGGCGGCCGGCACCCGACGAGGCGCGTGGGCGCTGGCGCCGCGCTCTTCGAGGGTCGCCTTTCGCAGACGAGCGAAGATCTCGTTAACCACGTCGGTGCCCGACTGGTCGTCATCGTGGGCTGCGTCGGCGTCCGCGGCCGCGGACGACACCGGTGGGGGTGCCGGCGGAGGGTTCTCCTCGCTCGTCGGCGCCGCAGCGGGCGCCGAGGGAGCCTCGACAACCACCTCATCGAGGGTCACCTCCGGCACCGTGCGCAGCGGCGTGCCCGCGAGGAGCTCCTCCTCCGTGGGCTCGGGCGTCACGGGACGCAGTCGCAGCGCTTCGAGTGCGGCGGCGCGCGCAGCCTCGTCCGAGGCGTTGAGTCCGCTCAGAACGGTCTCGACCTCGTCGCGCAAACCAGTGAGATAGGCACCAAGGTGGTCGCGCGCCACGCGCAACTGGTCGATCTGCAGGTGCAGGGCCTTGCGCTTGACCGCCAGGTCGTTGAGTACCGTCTTGCGCGCGTCGGTCGCCTGGGCGAGGATCGCGCGGCCCTGCTCGCGAGCGCGCTCGACGAGGGCTTCGCCATTGACCTTGGCTGACTCGATCAGGCGTTCGGCGCCGAGGCGGGCGTCGTGGTCGATTGTCGCGGCCGCGGCTTCGGCTTCGGAGATGATGGCCGCGGCCCGTTCCTGGGCCTCGATGAGGTGATTCGCGCTGCGCTGCTGGGTATCACTGAAGAGCTGGGTGGCCCGCTCCTGGGCCTCCGCGGTCACCCGCCCGGCCTCTTCGTGGGCCGAGCGAAGGATCGCCGCGCTCTGAGTACCCAGCGCGCTCGCCAGGGTCGCCTCGTCGAGGACGGGGTGGGCGGCACGGTGCTGGGCCTCGGAGAGGTGCTCTTGGAGCTCGCGGATGCGTTGTTCGAGGTGGGCCATCTCACGGGCCACGGCCTCGAGGTGCACGCGCACCTCCTGGGGATCT
>JAJZSX010000366.1 GCA_021849435.1 Actinomycetes bacterium
ATCGGGGGGCGCAAAGTTGGACTAATGTAACCAGGTCCCAGGGCGAGTGGCGAAATAGGCAGACGCGCAGGCTTCAGGTGCCTGTATCCGAAAGGATGTGGGGGTTCAAGTCCCCCCTCGCCCACCACGGGGTACTCGCGGAACCCGATGAATTCATTCGCGGAACTACCTTCTGGGGCACCAACCGAGCCCAATGAAGTCCACGCCCCGACCATCGCTAAGGGATTGACGCAAATAATCCAGCCTGACACGCCACAACGCCGCAACCATTCGGTGGGAACCGGGGTTGCGGCGTTGTGGGTCATGGTCCGAAGTTGACTACGAAGCGATGACTTCCTCGTCGTCGGGTGGTCGCGCCAGTTGTGGCAGGAAGTCGGTGATCGACTCCCGCTTGCGATTTTGACGACGTCGCGCTTTACGCTGCTTTTCCTTTGGCGTCGCCTTGAGACCTTCCATGAAGGCACGTATCTTGCGGACGTTTGCAGCCATCACCAACAGGGCGGTCAGGAGATGCTGCGCCGCCCTCCCACGCATCCGACGGCGCGTCGGATCAGCCAAGGCTTCGTGAGCACCATCTTTAATGAAGCCATTGAACCCCTCAATGGTGTTCCTTGCGGTGGCGTACACCTCGTGCCACTCCTCGGTTCCATACTGGATGTCCTGACGGTACTTCGCCCCGGCTGACGGTGGGAAGGAGACTGACGTCTGGCGACAAATGCGATCAGCGTGCTTCGGTGGTGCCGAAACCCTTGAGCGCAGGACGACCTTTTCACCCTTCATGGACTCAGCGCGGAGGGGGCACGCGACCGTGGCCGACGCACCAACCGCCGGACAGCGAAGCGGCTGATACCCGTCAACGTCTGGAGCCTCTTTCGAATGGAGCATGTAGGGAGTACGAGCAGCAATCCGTTTCTTCCACATCGCCTCGTCAATGGTCTTCTTAACCCGGTAGTCAATTGACGCCTCGACGAGTGGTTTGGGCATTGACGGGCAGTACCAAGAGCCTTCGACCATGATGCCCCCGCCATGACCTGCTTGGATTCCCAACTGATTGTCCTGGTAGTCATTCACGTTGGTGTACCCCAAAGCACGCATCGGAAGTTGCAACTTCTCCGCCATGGCGAGAGGCCAATATGCGCGGTCACCGACCGCCACACCCACTGGCATCCCGTCTTTTCGCATCGAGTGAAACACCATCATCGCGTTCTCTGCGACGTTGAAGCCGGGCTTGTCGAAGGCCATGCCCGTCGCCAAGAGTGGGAAGTCTGCTTCAACCTTGGGATCACTTGATGTGGCCACCACAATCGTGGCCTCCCATCCGAACATGAACTTGGGTCGGACACGTCCCTTCTTGTCCCCCGTGTCTCGGTGATCGCTTTCGCGGACATACCAAGCGGCGTCATGTTCAATCGACGCAGGGACTCGCTCGGAGTATCCGCGAGCGTGCGCCTTGACTGGTGTTGCATCGACGCAGACGTTCCCCTTCCACCGACGACGAATATCGCGGGGGATCATCCGCCACGTTGCCAGCACCAGAGCGTTTGCAAACTCATTCAGCCGGTCTTCACGGCGCTGAACCTCATCAGGATTGCGCAACGCCTCGATTTCCTTGAACTCTTCAACACTCAGACGCCTGTTGTGCGGTGCCGGATATGGATCAATGACGGCGAGGAGTCGCTGGACCGCCCGCCAGCATCGGTCGTACCAGTCATCGCCATCAGCGGCATTTTGGTGGATGCCGAGAAGCGACTTAGCCTCATCGCTCATGCGGTGCTCGATGACGTTAGCGATATTGGTCACGAAGAGAGGAGAACCTTCGAGAGCGAGCAAGACGAGCAGAGTGAGAATGGCATTGTCGTCAATCGAAGACGGCCTCCCTCCGGCGTGGCGAGCCTTAGCATCCTCGACCCGCCACTGCGCAACTCGATCAGCGATCTTCGCCGCGATCACGATAGACCTTGCGGCGGCGACAACCGAATCGCTCACGGGCTGGGTCACACCTCGACGGCTCCCGAACGCACCCGAGTTGAGGCAACGTTCCAGTGCCTCATCGGTGACATCGTAAGAATGGTTCATCGACATGGGCTAGTTACCCCTCAAGAGGCGACGTGCTTCGTCGACATCAACGTCGGGCACATACTGGAGGTATCGCGTGAGCAAGTCAGATGAGCCCACACCCGCCGCCGCCAAGAACGGCTTGACCGGAGTCCCAACCGTGAGGTGGTGAACGAGCCACGTCACACGAAGTCGAAAGGTATGAGGCTTGAGGTCGCCAGAAGTCCTATCCACGAAGTGAGTGATGGTGTTCTTGTTCCGACCGGTCCTGCCACCCGAGAAGACGTAAGACTCGGGTGGCAACGTGGCGATTGCATCAACCAAGTCGGACTCCCACTCCGCCATGACAGGTACTTGTCGGGCTCGCCGACCGCCCACGTTCACGATGACGAAACCGTCAATCTCAACGATGTCCCGTCGGCGCAGCGGAAAGAAGTCCTCGACCTTCAAGCCCGCACCAGCACCCAGAGCCAGAAGAATTATCGCGTCACGACGACGGGTTGGCGTCCTCTGTCCTTTCGCCCACGAACGAAGCGCGATGATCTCTTCTTTGGAGTACGGCTTCGACGGGGTCTCACCGGGTAGCGGATTCAGGCGAGGGATGCGTGCTTCAGCGCCAAGCAATGCCTGACTGACGGTGAACAAGCGAGTGCGCATGTTCCTCCGCGTCCCGTTTGACCAGTTCGGTGGGTAGCCCACGGCAATGAACTCTTCAATGGCGAAACGGTCAAAGACGACCTTGCGGTCGAGTTCGTAGCCGAGTTGCCACGCCCAGTGCACGAAGACCGTCACGACACCGAGAACTGTCTTCGCAGACCTGGGGGACACCGGCTCAATGTCGGTAATGACCGAGCGAACGAACCCGCCAATCGCGTCCCAGTGTTCCGCTGGAATCTTCGGTACGTAGTTCTCAATCTTGTTTGCCACAAGTGACCTCAACTCACTAGCGTGTTGCTTACTAAGAACACTGTACGACGAGGCTGTCACACGTGTGCTCTTAGAAAGCATCGCTAACTCCTCTCTAACCCCTATGCTGGAGATGTGGCCCGCCCGGTTCGACCTACTCCTCGGAGTTTCAGTAAGGACTGGCCCAGCGACCCCTGCTCCGACCCCGTGGCCGAGATCGCCAGACTGCTCGCCGTTCGGCTCAGAACTCTCACCGACAAGCACGGGGTGAGAGAGATTTCCCGTCGCGCCGGAGTCAGTAGTTCGATCATCAGCAGAACCATCAATGGCGAGTCGTGGGTCGACACCGCCACCCTCGCTCGTCTTGAACTCGAACTCGGAGTTGATCTCTGGCCGCGAAGAACGCGGCTCCTGAAGCGACCGAGGTCCTAAACGGCGCGTGTCAAGTCTTTTGAGACAGTTTTTGAATTAATTCAGTGAGTCAGCGACCTCCTTCACCGGTTGGTTGATCCACGCGACGGTCGGAAGTGCCGGTGGCGTAGGGACTTTGCGAACGAACC
>JAJZSX010000367.1 GCA_021849435.1 Actinomycetes bacterium
CGCCAGATCACCGGCTGCTCGTCGGGCACGAAGTAGCCCATCGAGACACAGCGCACCCCGTGGGCGAGGGTCGGGATCACGGTGTCGCCGAGCACGATCGGGTCGTGGTCGGCGCCGAGCATCTTGGGCAGCGAGAAACCATAGACGTCGGCGTCGAGGATGCCGACCTGGTGACCGGCCTGGGCCAGCGCGATGGCGAGGTTGACCGTCACCGAGGACTTGCCCACGCCACCCTTGCCCGAGGAGATCCCGAGCACGCGGGTCTTGGCGAGCTTGTCGAGGAACTTGGGCGTGGCGGTGTCGTGGTGGTGGCCCGGGCCGGGCTCGGCGGTCATATTCCCGCGCAGGAAGTTGCGTAGCTCGAGGCGCTCGTCGTCGGTCATGGCGCGCACGCTCACCCGCGCGCCCGGGGCGACGTCGGCGATCTCGTCCTCGAGCCAGGCGCGATTCGGCCACTCGACGACCGGCAGCACCAGCTCGACGTGCACACCGTCGCGGTCCTCGACAGCGCCGAGGAAGCCCAATTCCTCAAGGTTTCGAACCAGTTGGGGCTCGGTGATCGCGCCAATGAGCTGGCGTAGGTCCTCTGACATCGGTGTCTCCTCGTACTCGCCCCCGTACGAGGTTACCGTCGCGAAAGCGGGACCCCCTCATAGACTGCCGTGCGTGAGCACCAACGAGCGCGAACTCGACCCGGGCCTCTTCAACGCCACGGTCACGAGCCTCACGCACTCCTTCGGTGACCGCACCCGACGCGCCATCTACCTCTACCTGCGCGAGAACCCCGGCACGACCGCGGCCGAGCTCGCCGAACACTGCCAGGTCCACGCCAATGTCGTGCGCCACCACCTCGAACGACTGGCCGAGGGCGGCTACGTCACCTACGACAACCTGCGAAAGACCACCGTCGGTCGCCCCGCGAAGGGCTACCGGGTGGTGGACACCGCGCCGGCGATGGAGGCGGCGGTGCGCCGCGACGCGCTACTCGTCGCGCTGCTCGAGCGCGCCCTCGACCGGCTCGGGGCCGACGAGGCTGAGGCGATCGCCCGCCAGGTCGGCGTCGAATACGGTCGCGGACTGGGTGCGAGCGGAGCGACCCTCGAGACCGGCCGACCAGTGAAGGCCGCCCTCGCCTCGATCGCGGGACTGCTCAACGCCCACGGCTTCGCCGCGCGCGCCGAGGACGAGGAGAACAGCGTCTCGGTCGTCTCGGAGAACTGCCCCTTCGGTCTCGCCGCCCGCCACCACCCGGTGCTCTGCGCCGTGGACCGCGGGCTGATCGCGGGCATGCTCGAAGGCGTCGGCAGTGCGCGCACCGCGGTGACGCTCTCCTCGCGGGCCCTCGGCGATGACGCCTGTCGCCACCAACTCAATTAGCGGCTACGCGGGCCGGCCAGGCGTGAGGACTCGCACCGAGTTGCGACGCGCGGCCTCGATCAGTCGGTCGTCGTAGGCCACGATCCCCTCCAAGTCCTCACCCAGCTCGAGCGCCGAGGCAAGATGCAGCGCGTCGAGCGAGCGAAGCGACGATGGTTCGCCGAGACCGGCGTTCACGTAGGTCGAGGTGCTCGGCAGTATGAGTGACAGGGTCGCAACGGCCTCATCGACGACCGCGCGGTCGACCCCGAGTTGGGTCGCGGCTCGCAGCGCCTCGGTGTGCAGCAGGTGCGAGGACCAGAGCGAGTCATGGGCCTCGCACCACGCTCGCAGCGCCGGTGATTCATCTTCAAGTACCAGCAACTTGAGGAACGCCGAAGTGTCGAGGTACCAGACCATCAGCGCTCGCCGCGCAGTTCGTCGAGCACCGTCGAACTGGCGCGAGCCGCGGGCGCCGGAGACGCGAGCGACGCCACGCCGCGCCGCGCCGGTTCGACCCGTCCCGACGCCACCAACGCCGCCGCGCCGGAGACGTTGGCCGGTGAACTCAGGATCGCGACTAAACGGCCCCGGTCGGTAACCCCGATCACCTCGCCCTGGGCGACGCGGCGAAGCGCCGCCGATGCGTGCTGTTGGAGTTCACGGACGCCGATAGTCTTCATGTGCGTCAATTGTAGTACAAGTGTGTCTGCGTCGTTCTGACTCGATCCACGCTGATCCAAGGGGTCTATCTCAACCAGTCAGCCCGTAGCGCGCGAGGTAGGGCGCGGCCACCGCGCGCTGAGCGGCCGAGGGGTGCAGCGTGAGAAACAGCCGGAACTGGTCCTTCGCGAGTGCGGCGTTGCCGGGGGTGTCACTGGCTGCGATCGCGTAGTAGAGGCGCGCACCGGGGTCGCGCGGAGCGATCGTGATCGCGCGGCGCAGCATCGACGTGGCGTAGGCGACGAGCCGGGCGTCCTTGACCGAACTACCGGCCGAGAAGTCGAGCCACCCCGTCTGGGTGATTGCGACCACGTTTCGCGGGTCCAGAGCCATTACCTGGGCGTAGGCGGCGAGGGCCGCGACGTCGTTCTGGTTGGCGACGTCGGCCTCGGCCTCGGTGAGCAGCTGTGTGATCTGTGCACTGTGACCGAGGCTGACTGACCCGGTGATCGACGTGCCGGCCTGGCGAGGCCCGATCGCGGACCACAGGATGAGCCCGAGCGCACCGGCGAAGGCGAGTGCCGCCACGACCAACCACCGTCGGCGCCGTACCCGCACGACGGGCCGGTCGTGCACCGACGCTTCGGGCTCGCGAATCGCGGCGACGCGTTTTACGAGCGTGGCGATCGCGGCGCGCTCGCGCGCCTCGATGGTCGCGAGCGCCGCGTCGCTGAGCTCGCCCGCGTCGAACTCGCGGCGCGCGTCGGCGAGCGAGGCCTCGCGTAGCGCCAGCTCGTCCTCGATCTCGCGACGCTCGCTCATCGCCGCCTCGCCAAGCGTGCCACGACCCCGATCAAGACGAGAACCCCGAGCAGGGGCACGAGCCAGAGTACGACACCGATCCCCGAGGTCGGCGGGCTCAACAGGACCGACGGCCCGTAGGTCGACTCAAGTCGAGTGAGGATCGATGAATCGCTGACCCCGGCGGCAACGAGCTGAGTGATCTCGTGGCGCACCGCGAGCGACGAGGTCGAGGTCGACTGGGCGACCGACAGGTCCTCACAGGACGGACAGCGCACCAGGGTCTCGAGGTGCGCGACGCGAGCGGCCGCACTCGGCGTGTGCGGGTTCACGACCGCGACCGCGACCACGACCACGACGAGCGCGGCGAGGAAGGTCCACACGGACCCGAGGCGCTTCACGCGCGCACCCGCGCGACGACCGCGCCCAACTGGGCGGCCGTGACCGGGCCGATGAGGGTCGCCGCGATCCGGCCGTGGGCGTTGATGATGAAGGTCGTCGGTGGTGAGGTCACCCCATAGCGGTTCGCGATCGCGCCACCGGGGTCCACCACCGAGGGATAGAGCGAACCGTAGTGGCGCGAGAAGGCGCTCGCCGCGGCGACCGAGTCGTTAAAAACCACCCCGACCACGGCCACCCCGTGCTGGCGCATCGACCAGGCGAAGGTCGACAGCTCGGGCGCCTCGGCGACGCAC
>JAJZSX010000368.1 GCA_021849435.1 Actinomycetes bacterium
TTCCGATCTCTGCGCAGCACGGCGACTTCTCCGGCCACCTCGGCGGTCACCGCTTGGACCTCGTCAAGGGACAGTCCCGACACCGGTGAGCGCAGTGACGCCGTGAGATCGTCGACGATGCCCATCTCGCGTTCCACGACGCGCCGTAGCGCGCCCAGGAGTCGCAGGTCGGCTCCTCGAGCGATCAGCGGCGTCGCCGCGAGGGCGACACGTACGTCGAGGCTCGAGAACTGGGTAGAGCCGTTGTCCGCCACGGGCACCAACAACCCGAGTGAGATCATCTGGTTCACGTCCTCGGCGTTGAGTCCCGTAGCGACGAGGAAGTCACTGCTGGAGTAGGACTCCGATGTCTCCACAACGACCGTCTCCACCGAGCGCGCCATGACCGTGAGGCGCGGCTTGGGCGCCGGCGGTATCGCCACGACGCGTTGATTCGACACGGACCGCGCTGCTTCGCGCATGCTCGCGACCGGCACTTCGTCGAGCAGGCCCTGTTCAATGAGTCGCAGGCGTACGACACGCAGCGGGACGAACTCCTCCTGGGCCAGTCGAATCGCCTCGCGCAAACAGGCGACGTCGCGCTCGCTGTAGAGGCGGTAGCCCTTGCGGCTGCGCTCAGGCTGGACGAGTCCCTTGTCCTCGTAGTAGCGGATCTTCGACAACTCAATGTCCGGGTAATCAGCACGCAGCAGGGTATGCACTTCGCCGATGCGCATCTTCGTGCCCGTGACACTCATAGCGTCGCCTCCCAAAAGACCAACTTGAACTTCCCGATCTGCACCTCGTCCGCCGAATGCAGCGCAGTCTCTTCGACACGCGCTCCGTTCACGTACGTGCCATTGAGCGAATTTAGATCACGCAACGTAATCCGTCCACTGGCGGTACGCGTAAAGATCGCGTGATGACGTGACACCGAGACGTCGTCGAGGAGCAGGTCACTATTCTCGTGGCGCCCAACCGAGGTCGTCTCGTTCGTGAGAGCGAAGCGCATTCCCGCACTCTGGCCCGAGACAATCACTAGCTCGTCCACGTGCCCGCGCGGCCCGCTCAAGGTGTCCGAGTGGGTGGACTCGAATGCGCCCACCACCGGAACCGCCACCGTCTCAGGCGACGTGGCATCGTGCTGGGGAGCGCCACACTTCCAACAAAAGTTGGCGTTCGCGTTCAGAATCTCCCCGCATCGACGACAGTTCACGGAGGCAACCCTAGTGAAGATTCATCCCCGGCGTCTGGGTCAGGAGGTGAGGCCCCGGTATCCGTCCGCGTCGAGCAGAGCCTCGTAGACTTCGGGCGAAGAAACGGTGATCTCGCAGATCCAGCCGCCCCCGTAGGGCTCGGTGTTGATAAGTTCCGGCGAGCTCGACAGGGCGTCGTTGACCGCGCTGACGACACCCGAGACGGGCGCGTAGATCTCCGACACCGACTTGGTGGACTCCACTTCGCCCAGCGCCGCGCCGACCTCGAGGGCAGTACCCACGCTGGGCAGGGACACGTAGACGACGTCACCTAAGGCGTCTTGGGCGTAGTCCGTGATCCCGACGCGCACGACGTCGCCGATGGCGCGTGCCCATTCGTGGTCGGAGGAGTATCGAAGGTCGTCGGGAATCTGCATAGCCGAAATCTACAAGATCCGTCGGCCAGCGCGCCCCCGGCGCAGCGCGGCGAGCGCCGGGCGCACGTAGCTCGCCAACACGACCCACGATAGGGCGAGGCCCGCCACGCCCACCACCCAGCAGAGGCCGCGTCCGACCTGCTGCCAGCTCGCGAGCGGCACGTGGCGATCATTACTGGTCAGAAGAAACAGGGGGAAGGTCGTCATTAGGACGAACGTCGAGACCTTGCCCCACCAAAGCACGTCGATGCGCGCCGCGCCCAGGGCGGCCAACAGGAGGGTCATCAGCGAGACGGTGAGTTCTCTCGCCAACGTGATCAGGGCAAACCACCACGGGACTCCGCCCGCGGCGGCAACGCCAAGCAGTCCGACGATCACGAGAATGCGATCGGCCACCGGATCGATCACCTTGCCCACCGCCGAGACCTGATGAAGGCGGCGGGCCAGGAAGCCGTCAATCCAATCGGTCGCGCCCAGGGCGCCGAGCAACCAGGCGGCGAGGGCGCGATGCCCGGTGCCAAAGAGCAACCAGAGGAAGACCGGGATCAGCGCCAGGCGAATGGTGGTGACGAGGTTGGCCCACGTCCACCAGCCACGATCCGACGCCACGGTTAGGCGATAGTGATCGCGGGATCGAGGAAGACGTCCTGAACCGCGTTGACAAGTGCCGCGCCCTCATTGATCGGTCGTTGGAACGCCTTGCGACCAAGAATGAGGCCGGTGCCGCCGGCACGCTTGTTGATGACCGCAGTTCGCACCGCACTCGCCAAGTCGTCCGCGCCCTTGGCCTCACCACCGGAGTTGATCAGGCCAATGCGCCCTGCGTAGCAGTTGGCAACCTGCCAACGGGTCAGATCGATCAGGTTGCTTGTCGTCAGCTCATCGTAGACGCGCTTGTTCGTCTTGCCGAAGTTGAGTGCGGTGTAGCCACCGTTGTTCTCGGGTTGCTTTTGCTTGATGATGTCGGCCTCGATCGTCACCCCGAGGTGATTGGCCTGTCCGGTCAGGTCGGCTGAGACGTGATAGTCAGCGTCGGCGGTCTTGAAGGCCGGATTGCGCAGGTAGGTCCACAGCACCGTGAACAGCCCGAGTCGGTGCGCCTCGGCGAAAGCCTCAGAAACCTCATGGAGCTGGCGATCCGACTCGGGCGAGCCGAAGTAGATTGTCGCACCTACTCCCACCGCGCCGAGGTCGGCCGCCTGGCGAACCGACGCGAAGAGCACCTGGTCGTAGGTGTTGGGATAGTGCAGGAAGTCGTTGTGATTGATCTTGACGATGAAGGGGATGCGGTGCACGTAGCGTCGCGAGATGGCTCCGAGGGTGCCAAGTGTGGAGGCCACGGCGTTGCAGCCCGCCTCGATGCCCAGGTCGCAGATCTTCGCGGGGTCGAAGTAGGCGGGATTCGGCGCGAAGCTCGCCGCGGCCGAATGCTCGACACCCTGGTCGACCGGCAGGATTGACAGATAGCCCGTTCCGCCAAGGCGGCCGTGACCGAAGAGGGTGCCGAGGTTGCGCAGAACGGTCGGCGAGCGGTCGCTCAGGCTGAAGACGTCCGACAGGTAATTGGGCCCCGGCAGGGTCAAGAGCTCTTTGGGAAATGCGGTGGCCTGGTGATCGAGCAGCGACGATGCCTCGTCGCCCAAGAGTGCGGCAATGTCCATGCCCGCAGCCTACAAGACCGCTCTCCAGCCCCCCTGCTGGCTCGGAGCCTCGCTAACCTGCGGACTTGCTCGATGGGCGCCATCTATCGACATTCCCTCTCACGGCGACCGCGCGCGGCGCACTCGCTCTAAGCCGACGCGACCTCTTCGATGACGCTCGAGCACGTCAACGCCGCCGTCGTCGAAGGCGCGTTGCCGATCGCCGTCTCCCTCGTGCACCAGGTTC
>JAJZSX010000369.1 GCA_021849435.1 Actinomycetes bacterium
TGGGCTTACGCAAGGAGGTCTGGAATCAACAGTAGGCCAGGTACAACTACGTCTCGGGCTTTTGCACAGAACGGTCATCAACTCATGTCACGAGCGACTGAGGACGGGGCACCAAGGCTTCAGGCCGGTTCATTCGCCAGCTAAATCAAGACAAGATAGTGCGGAACAAAACCATTGATGTCATGGGAGTGCGGTCCTGTGTATCACAGCACCCGCAAACCGTATTCTTGAAAGGGAATATCCATGCCGCTGCCGCAGCCGCTGACCGAGTGTGCCTTTCCCGATATCCCTGATCGCGGTTTCGCGGTGGCAGCCCGTTGGGCGAGCCATCTCTTGATAGACGTATAGGCAAGTTCATCATCGCCTGTCCGCAAGCGTTCGACTCCAGCAAATTCTCTCTGGTGGGGCCGACGGGCCCCAAGAGCCCGTCGGCCCCGAACCCAAGGCGGCGGCTCATCGTACGAGACGGTCTGCGTTTGTACGTTTCGACGTTGCTCGAGGAACAGCGACACCTCTAGTGCCCGTCACCCCACAACACCGATCCCATGGCGTTCGCCGCTGCTTCTCGCTCTGGGTCCAGGATGTGGCCGTAGACGTCAGCGGTCATGCGAATCGAGGCGTGGCCAAGTACTTGGCTGACGACCTGGATCTTGACGCCCTGGGCCAGCATCAGGCTCGCCGCCGAATGACGCAGCTCGTGCGGATGCCACCTCCCGAGTCCCGCTTCTTGGCAGATCGTCTGGAACTCTCGATAGAGGTTCCGCGGATCGATCGGTGTGCCCACCGAACTGGTGAAGATGTGGCCCGACTCAATCCAAGAGTCGCCACGCGAGGACTTTTCGAGTCGCTGTCGCTGCTCATGGTTCACGAGCAGCTCAATCATCGGAGCGGGCAAATTTACCGCTCGTCGACTCCGCGCCGTCTTTGTATCCGCGACCACCAACTCGTCACCTTCACGCTTCAATTGCCGACGTACACGCAACACGCCCGAGTCTCGATCGAAGTCTGACCACATCAAGCCGAGCGCTTCGCCACGACGAAGCCCGGTCGAAAGCATGAGAACCCAGAGGGCCTCGTTGCGTCTCCCCTTCAAGAACTCGAGCAGTTGGCGGGCTTGGTCGGGGGTGATGGTGCGGCCCTCCTTACGAGCCTCTCGTGGAGCGCGGGAAAGCGTCGCCACGTTGCGGTTCACGAGTCCCCACCGCAGGCCTTGATCGAGACACTGGGCAAAAACGGAGCGGATACGTCGCACCGTTGAGACTGAGAGTCCACCGTCCAGTTTCTTGGAGAGTAGGCGATCGACGTCGGTGACGGTGAGATCCACCACTTTCTTATTACCGAGCGTGGGCACGATGTGGTGCGTGGCCACCGACATGTAGTTGCTGCTGGCTGACGCACCCACCTGGTGGCGCAATACATCCTCGTGCCAGCGTTCGAACAACTGGGCCACCTTGAGGCCAGAATCAGCCACCGGTAACCCGTCATCGATCTGGCTACGGATTGTCTTAAGCTTCTGGACGACCGCGGTGCGCGTCTTGGCGCTCACGTACTTGCGAATGGGCTTACCGAGCCCGTTGTAGCCCACCAGGGCCACGCCCATCCAGCGTTGGTCGGAGGCTCGCTGGTAGATCGAGCCCTCGTTGTTTCCCCGTCTCCCCGTCACCCGGCCTCCCGAGAACTTCTGCTGAAGAAACTGCTGAACTTCGTAGATTTCTCTAGGGAGTTCCTACCACATTTCGCGATATACCTTGTATTACAAGGCTTTTAGTGGTGGGCCGTACAGGACTTGAACCTGTGACCCCTTGCGTGTCATGCAAGTGCGCTACCAGACTGCGCCAACGGCCCTAGGCGTGCAACCCTATCACCTCTTCGGGCCGATTCAGGCACCTCGAACTGGACGACTAGGCGGCAGGATCATGAGTTCCCGTTGTCCGGCGTTGTTATAGACAATCTGCTCCAACAGCACCTCGACCGCCGCCCGGGCGTCGCCGATGGCGTCGTGGCCGCCCGGTTTCACGTTGTAGTGGCTGCAGAGATGGCTCAGCGACCGGCGCGGCCGAAACACTCGGCTCGGGTCGATGGCGAGGTCGTGCTCGATGACGTCGATGATTCGAAAGTTGGTCTGTTCGAAAGACGACGCGGCGTCGTCACCGTTGAGGATGTCATTTGCGGTGTGGCGTAGCATCGCCAAGTCGAAGCGCACCACGTTCGCCCCCACAACGTAGGCACCCGCTTCGTGGTAGCGAGTCAGGACCTCGATGGCGCGGCGCGCGCCCGCCGCGACGTCCAAGACAACGTGGGTGGAACGCATCGTGTTCAAGCGCTCGACGTCAAGACCGTGAACGCGACGTGCACCGTCGCTGATCGGCCGGTCCGGGACCACGAAGAACTCCTCGGTCTCGACGGGTTGGCCGTAGCGGTAGACGCAGAAGCCGTAGGAGATGGCCCGTTCGCTGCGCACGTCGAGACCGGTCGTCTCGGTGTCGAAGCCGACGAGCAGCTCTGGGGCACGCTTTATCGGGTGGGCCACGACACCATTCTCGCCGCTGCCTGTGACCCTCGCGCCATGCCGGTCACGATAATCGACGGGGTTCGCACGAGTGGCCGGGTCCT
Source organism: Actinomycetes bacterium (assembly GCA_021849435.1). The sequence goes on from JAJZSX010000369.1 coordinate 2,614, forward strand.
CGGTCCCATGAACCAAACGAGGCGCGGTCCGGCCCATCGACCACGGGGCCTATGCCCGGCGGTAACCTCGCTCAGAGACTGCACCGGGGGATTTGATGGTTTCGTCCCAGTCGTCAGGAGATGAGGGTCGCGACACCGGTCGCGACCTCGTCACCCAGGCCGGGTACCGGCCCGAACTGCGTCGTACCCTGCGGACCTTCTCCATGTTCGCGATCGCCTTCTCGATCATCTCGATCACCACGGGGATCTTCCTCAATTTCGGCTTCGGGCTCACCTGGTTCGGCCCGGCGTCGATCTGGACGTGGCCGGTCGTCGCCGTGGGCAACACGTTGATCGCGCTCATCGTCGCCGAGCTCGGCACCCGAATCCCCCTCGCGGGCTACGCGTACCAGTGGAGCAGCCGACTCGTGAACTCCACCTACGGCTGGTTCGTCGGTTTCGCGGGTCTGCTCTACATGGCGGTGGGCGGTGGTGCCATCTTGCTCGTTGCGGCCAGTCCCCTGCTCCTCAGCGAGTTCGGCGTGAACGCGGCGACCCACCCACACCTCAATCTGGCGGTGTCGATCGTCTTCATGGTGATCGCGACGGTCGCCAACGTGATCAGTGTCCAGTTCTCCGCGCGCGTGAACAACATCGCGGTCGTCACCGAGATCCTCGGCACGTTGGTCTTCAGCGTGCTGCTCATCGTCCTGTGGGGACTCAACGTGAAGCACACGCCTTACGGCTTCTCGCTGTTGACGAGCACGACGCGCTTGACCTCGAGCGCGGCGCCCTACTCGTTCGCCCTGGCGGGGATGCTCGGCGCCTTCACGCTCATCGGCTTCGAACTCGCCGCAGACATGAGCGAGGATGCGGTGAACCCCAGGCACTCGGT
>JAJZSX010000370.1 GCA_021849435.1 Actinomycetes bacterium
TGGCGAGGACGATGCGGTACTCGCGCTCCTTCCCGTCCACAGTAACGGTCATAATCTCACTCATCAGCTGATGGCACCTCGCCGTCAGTAGGTGCGAACTTCGCGTCACCCGTGGAGGCGCCATCAGTCAACAGCTCTTCGAGGTCCTCGGGGGCGCTCTCGCGCTGGTCGATCCACCACGAGGCGCTGGCGCGCTCGCGCGCCGGTGCTTCGAGTCGAATCGCAAACTCTTCCTCGGACCACTCCCGATCGACGCGCCAGTCGTAGGCCTCGCTCATCAGGGTGTAGCGCACGCGCACCGCCCAGGCCACCGCCCTTTCAGTTCCCACGAGCTCGGGCATCTGCGTCCGGCGCTCCCAGACGTCAATCTCCGTCGACTCTTTCGAACGTTGCTCGGCGAGCCACTCTTCCCTCGCCAGATTTTCTCCGCGCCCGGCGCGCCAACACGCGGAGCAGTCCCGCTGGCCCAGCCAATGCGCCAGACCCGTGCGCTCGGACGGCGGCTTCTTCGATAAGTCGTGATCTTGATCGTGTCCGCACCGGTGGTGCACAGTCCATGTCGTTGCTACGGTCATGCCCGTCTCCTTCTCTCTAGCCCGGCAGTGGAGTCTGCTCTGATTGGCGCAACGCCGCGGCGGTCGCCTGGCGACGTCGCCGCGCCACGTCCGCCGCCACGAACGTGTCGAACGCTCCTGGTTCGGCGCTCTCGGGCCCGTGGCTACAGCGCAGGTCCGCAGTGAACGCTCGCAGTAGCGCCGTAATATCGCGGTACGCGCGGTGCCAGTCCGTGCCCGATGACGCGGGCGAGGACTTCGCGTAGGCCACTCGTTCGTGGTCGCGCAGCGCCTGCAGCGCCATGACGAGCGACTCGTGTTCGTACCAGCACGCCGGCACGACGTAACTGTCGAGTCCCTTGTAGCGATCCCGCAGCTCGCCCACCCACGCAGAGAACTTGGGCCACTCGCGCTGCGCGTTAAGTGCCGCGAGACTGGGCCAGTGGATGGGAGCTGCGACCTCTTCACCGGCACTCTCGCGCGTCGCCCCTCGCTGACGCTGCTCAAGGGAACGGCGCACGACGTCGTGTTGATGGGTCTCGGCGGCCATCACGTCCCTCTCGCGTGTGTGGTGACGCTAAGACTCAGCTCGCCGCCCGTGAGACGAGTTGCCCGAACGGTGGACAACTCAACGGCGACGCGGCGCTCAGGCATGGGGGCTCCCGACTCGTAGTGGCGACTCGTGTAGCGCCCCCGTACGCAGCGACTCCTCCACACCCTCGCGTTCGCGTCTCAGTTCCTTGGCGTCGGCGCGTGCCGTCCAGGGCTTCAGTGTCAACATGATCGGCTTGGCCGCGCGCAACATCAACAGGCCGTGGCCCACCTTGATCGATCGGATCATGCTGGGGTCCAGGATGGAGCGCTGGCGCGTGGTCTGTGAGACATTGCGCCCACCGCCAGCCTGGTGCGTGGTCGAAACCTCCTGGGCGTCGCGCTCGCCAATCAGCTGGGCAATATCGCGCAGGTCGCTCGCGTTACTCAATCCACCGAGGATCACCTTGGCGATGGCCGAGTCCCAGATGGCCTGGGCCTGCTCGTGACCCCATCGGTCCCGGGCCTGTGCCAGGGACTGCAGCACCGCGACCGTCGTGATGCCGGTACCGCCACCCTCGCTCATCAGCGCACCGAGCGACGGGAGCGGGTAGTTCGCCGCCTCGTCCAAGATCAGCGCGAGCGGCGGGTCTAGACGGGCCCCGGCCGAGCCGCCCGCCAACTGGCGCGCGGTCTCCACCACGTCCTCGATCAGCGCCGACACGAAGTTGGAGGTCGCTGACGCGCCCGAGCTCGTTCCCAAGAGATAGAGCGTGCCGTTCTCGCGCAGAAACGTCGCGGGATGAAACTCCGCGCCCACGGCTGGAGTGAGTTGCTCGATGACCTCGGGACTCGCCAGCGGCGCGAACACCGACGCCACCACCGACCAGATATTGGCGCGCTGGCGCTCCTCGAGCCCGACCACCGATCCCAACGCGTGGCCCCACAGTGGCGTCGCGGCACTCGAGGCCTTCAGTATCTCCACCGCCTCCTTGGCCTCGTCGGGCGACAGGCTCCAGCGGTAGAGATCGCTCACGGCGCGGCCGTCCACCGCGCCAGCCTGCAAGAGACAGCGCACGACCACTTCGGTCTGTTGCTGCCAGAAGTTGGCCTCCCTCACCCCGGCGGCCGCACCGGCGCAGAGCGCGCTCGCGCGCGTCATGGCCGTTTGGGGGTGCTCGCATCCTCGTATTGGTGACCAACGCAGCCCGCCGGATACTTCTCTCGCCAGGCCCTGCGGGTCGAAGACCCCCACCGGTCCACACCTCGCGCGGGCGGTCATCGTCGCCGCCAGATTGTCCGGTCGGGTGCTGGTGGTCACCACCGCACCGGGCGCGTCGAGGATGAAGGGGATCACCAGATTGAAACCCTTGCCGCTCCGCGGGGGTCCGAGGATCACCATCGAGTCCTCGACGCTGGCGTAGCAGTCAACGCGGCGACTCGTCCCCAGATACAGTCCGAGATCGTGTGGTACCGGCCTGACCACCGACGGCCGCAACACCGAACCCCGGGCGAGTAGGTGTTTCTCTCCGGCCGCCGCGACAACGTCGTACCGGTCGGCAAGGCCAAGCAGCTGCGTCGGGTCGTTGGCGTTCCGGCGTCCTTCGTGCTTCACGAACTGGACGGCGAAAACGATGACCACGCCACCGCCCATTACGGCACTCGTGGTCATCGTCCAATACAGCCACGCGGGACCGACCGGCACCTTCCACGCGAACGACGGATCACCGGCGTGCGCGACGGCCGTGATCGCGCCCCGGGCGAAATGCAGGGGGAACCCGTGACCGGACAGGAACGCCGAGAGCAGGCCGCCAGCAACGAAAAGCAGGACGAGGATGATTGCACCAAAAATCAGTCCGAGGTACAGGTCGGTGCTGTCGCGTGGCGGGTTCATTGGTCCGCTCCCGAGCCCCCGCCGACAAAGTCTTCAGAGTTGCTGAACTCACAGGAAAGTTGTCCCATCCGCTGGTTCGTGTCAAACAGAGCCAGCTCACCCGGCGTGCAGACGTGGCGCACGACAAAGGAACGCTCGCCTATTCGCCAGAGTCCTTCGCCACGAGCCAGACTGGCGAGTTGGTCAATCTCCGTCGAGGACAGCCCGAGCGCCGCGCCGGTCTTGGCGTCTTCGCCTCGCTCTTGGGCGTAGATGATCTTGGTTGAGCAGTCGGCCAACAAGCCCAGAGCGAGATTGCGCGACTCAGAGTTCGCGTCGCCCACAGCGTCGAGATCGCTCAGTCGATGGATCACCATGAGATTGGCAATCCCGAGGGCTGTAGGGCGACGCATTCGATGATCATCAACTCCCACTGAAACGCCATCGAGCGTGATGATGCACCGAGGTGCCGTTGGTGGTTGCGTTGTCGCTCCGGGCGGTGACAGCGTGGGGGGTCCAAGAA
>JAJZSX010000371.1 GCA_021849435.1 Actinomycetes bacterium
CCGTGCGCGTCAGGGGCACGATGAGGCCCACTCGCTCGGCCAGGGGCACGAAGTAGTCGGGCTGGAGCAGGCCCAGGGTCGGGTGATGCCAGCGCACGAGGGCCTCGACGCCGTGGACGGCGTTAGTGCGCAGGTCATGTGTGGGCTGGAAGTGCAGAGTCAGGCGCTGGCGCTCGATGGCGGTGCGCAGCTCGTTGATCAGGGCCAGGCGCTCGCGACTGTTGAGGTCGATCTCGTCGCGGTAGACGCAGACACCGCCGTGGCTGTGCTTAGCCTCGTACATGGCGACGTCGGCGCTGCGCAGCAGCTCGGCGTGGGTCGTGCCGTGCTGGGGCCACAGGGAGAGGCCGATCGAGGCGCTAACGCGCACCTTGGTCCCGTCCAGGGAGACCGGATTGGTCAAAGTGGCGGCCAGCTCGTTCACCGAGGTGATCGGATCGTCGTCGGCGTCGACGACGAAGGTGTAGGCGAATTCGTCGCCGCCAATGCGCGCCAAGGTGCCGCGGGTGGCGATTGTTTTCGCGAATCGCTGGCCGATCACGCGCAGCAGTTCGTCGCCGTAGGCGTGTCCGATCGAGTCGTTGACCTCCTTGAAGCCGTCAAGGTCGATCAGGACGATGCCGAGCCGCTCGTCGTCGGCGAGGACATTCAGGCGGGCCTCGCCGTCTTCGAGGAACGCGCGCCGGTTGGCGAGGCCAGTCACGTGATCGGTGCGGGCCTCGAGGAAGTTGCTACGTCCGAGCCGACGGACCTCGCTCTGTGTGAGGACCATTCGCGAGATCACGAGTGCCAGCGCCCCGAGGGCCATCAAGCGAGTCGACTCCGAAGAGGGACGCACGATCGAGATTGCGAGGATCGCGACAGACAGCGCGCCGAAGATGACTGGGACGAGGTTCAATCCTCGCGCCACGACGAAGCTCTCGAGCGGGCGAATCGGCCGGTCTATCGGCGGCCAGGCCGCGAGCGATAGGAGGCTCAGCCCGAGTGGGGGAGCGAGGTTCACCAGGGCGTTCGAGGTCCAGTTGTCAAAGGATTGGGGATTGAGGGCGATGACGTCGCCCGCGGCGATGATGGCGAGGCTCACGAGGAGCAGCGACGTCGTGGCGTCGGTGCGGAAGTGTTTGGGCACCAGGCCCGCCCCGAGCAAGACCAGAAGGACCATCACAAGAATCGGATTAAAGAGGTTGAACTCGGCCAGCAGACTGCGCCCACTGATCTCGATGCTTTGGCTTAAGTCGTACATCGAGGCGAGCGACGCCAGCGCCAGGCCGGCGATCACGCCGTCGAGGCGCACACTGTTGGCGCGCGGGCCGAAGGATTGCTGCATGATGATCGCCACGGCCACCGCGACCGCTAGGTAGGACGCTGCGAAGAGCGTCTCGCGCAGCGTCGGGGTGACCGGGTACACGACGAAAGAGATGTTGATTCGGCGTAACTCGCTGGCGAGGTTGAACATCAAGACGCCGGCCGCCATGGCTAGCCACGCACCGCGCAATTCGCGCTGGCGGCGCACGCGAGCAAGCAGTGGCACGACGGGCGCCCAGGTGGCGAGGTGGCGTAGCCATTCGCTGATCACGGAGACGTTGGTCGCGTCACGCGACCTGATCAGCACGTATGCGTACGCCGCACAGAGAAGAAACGCGAGAGCCTGGGCGAGGAACTGCAACTGGTTCGCTCGAATGAGGTGCCACGCATGAGCTGTCGGTGATGTCTCGAGGGCAAGCGTCGCGGGCGCGTTGTCGCGAGGGTGTGCGCGCTGGTCGCGCTCGGGCGTGACGGTCGCGCGCCCACTCTTCACCTTGTCATCTGTCATTTAATCGCTCGCGGTGTCCCAGATTCCCCAAAGCTCACAGCACAAGCGTCCATCGACGGGGCAACGGCGCTTCGGCTCCTCGCGAGAATCCTGCGATGAGTGCTTGATCACCAAATGTGGTCGCGCGTGGAGTTCCTAACATCCTTATTCGAAACGCTCAATGTTGACACAACGACGTGACAATACTTCGACAATCATCAACGACCACGTGAAGCGTGCGCGCCGGCGACGAAGCGCAGGTCCTTACGTCGTGTCTGGTCAAGGGGTATTTTGGCCAGACGCTTGCTCGCAGCGAGAGTAATGAACACGACAACGCCGCGAACCTCACGAAGTTATTGCGGTGACACTGAATTCGCCAATTATGAGACGGTTTCCATCGTGCGACGACGATGGAGGCCGATCGTTCAGCCCTCGTAATCGACATATGTCAGACCGCGTGCGGCGAGCTTGGCGCGCATGTTGTACAAGTCGAGACTCAACTCTCCATTGGCTAGGCGAGCGCGTTTAATCGCTTCGTCCCCCACACGATGTGATGCTGCGGTGAGAACTGTCTGCGCTTCTTCTCGCGCGACAACGACCGCGCCATCATCGTCGGCCACGATCACGTCACCGGGGCGCACGTAGGCACCCGCGCAGACGATGGGTGTCAGGACGCTGCCGGGCGTCTCTTTGATGGTCCCCTTGGCGCTGATCGTTCTCGACCACATGGGAAAGCCCATCTGGGTCAGTTCGGCGACGTCGCGCACGCCTCCGTCGATGACAAGTCCGCGTACGCCGTGGGCCATGTAGCTCGTGCCCAGCAATTCGCCGAAGTAGCCGTCGTCGCACGGGCTCGTCGGCGAGACGACGAGGATGTCGCCCGGTCGGGCCATTTCGACGGCGATGTGGAGCGACCAGTTGTCGCCGGGGAGCACCTCACAGGTCAACGCTGTCCCGGCGACCCGTACGGACCTGATGGTGGGTCGTAGGTTCGATGCGAGGAGGCCGCGCTGGCCCTGGGCCTCGTGGATCGTGGCGACTCCGATGCGGCCGAGCGCGTCAACGATCGCAAGGTCGGTGCGTGGCGTGTTTCGCATGACGACGGCCATGAGACCTCCCTTGAATCACAGGCGACTGAACCTTGAATCTAGTGACGTCTTAACAGCGAACTGCAACCGACACCGACGATGGGCCACGCCAGCCGGCAGCGGGGCTACGGTTGCAACCAGGAATCGACCGCCGGCCGTTTGACGTGAGACCGGTAGGATTGTCCGGTGCCGTCCCCTGACTCCTCGCCCCGTCGTGCCCGCCCGAACGGCAACGCTAGTCGAGCGGGGAGCGGGCGCCCAACGCCCGGACCGCGCTCCAGTTCCGCCCCCGGTCAACGGGATCCCGAATCGCCGCGTTCAGGTGCTCCGCGCCGTAACGCGGCGGGCGGCCCGCCACGGGCGCGCCGAAGCGAGCCAGAGGCGCGTCGGGGCAGCGATGCTCGCCCCGCGCCGTCGCGCACACCCGTGAACCGCTCGCGCCGTCCTGCAAAGCGCCGCGACGAGGACCCGCGCACGACGACAGATCGTCCCTATGCGGGGAACTCCTACGGTGAGCGGCCCTTTGGTGCTCGTCCCGGCACAAGACCACCACGCGACGCCGGACGTTCCGTAGGAGCGGAGGACCGTCGCGGAGCCCCT
>JAJZSX010000372.1 GCA_021849435.1 Actinomycetes bacterium
CGAGGGCCTCTGGCGCATTGGCGAACGATCCTTCGTCGTACGCCATATCTGCACGCCGAATGAGTTGTCCCTGTTCGACACGAACCAGCGAATGGTGGGTTGATCGTGGCAACGAACGCGCACTACGAACCCGACGACCTGGCCCTCGGGGCGATCGCGGTACTCGTCGTCGGGTTTCTCCTGCTCGCCGCCGGGGGACTACTCGCCGCGCTGCTCTCGGGCCACGGACTGCCGACGAAGCACCTCGGGGGATCACTGACGGCCTTCGCGCACGTCGACCACCCCTCTGAGGCGTGGAAGGTTCCCGTTGGGCCGGCGTGGCTCTACTGGACGATGACCTCGACGGTGGTCATCCTCGGCGTAGTAGCGAGCGTGTTGGTGGCTCGCCTCGTTCGACGAAGTGCGCGCGAGCAGTCCGATGATCCGACCCGCATCGCCGGTTTGGCGGAGCGTCACGAGGTGGTGGCGGCGGCCGGAGCACGCCACCTCGTGGCTCGAGGTGCGATTCTTCGGCCGTCGATGGTTAAACCCCAACCGTCTGATCTCGGGCTCTTCTTGGGGACGAGTCGCCGAGTGCCGTGTTACGCCAGTGTCGAAGACTCGATGGTCGTTCTCGGACCCCCGCGCAGTGGCAAGGGCTACCACCTCGTCATCCCGTTCATCCTCGACGCACCGGGGGCCGTCGTCACGACGAGCACTCGCCCGGACAATCTCGCCGCCACGATGAGCGCGCGAATGAAACTCGGTCCCGTCGGGGTCTTTGATCCCCAGGGGCTGGCGCTCGGCGTGGAGGGCGGACTGCGCTGGTCGCCAATTCGCGGTTGTGAGAATCCCCAGACGGCGATGATGCGCGCGGGCGCCCTCTGTGCGGGTGCGGCCGGTGGCGTGAAGGACGCGAACTTCTGGCAGCAACAGACCGAGGTGGTGGTGCGCTGTCTCCTCCAGGCGGCCGCGGTGACGGAGCGCTCCGTCGTTGATCTCTATCGCTGGAGCCTGTCGCCCGACGAAGCAAAGGAAGCCGTCGAGATACTAAAGACCACGAGCACCGCGACCCCGCAGTGGGGGAGTGCGCTCGGTGGAATCGTCGGGTTAGAGCCGCGACCCCGCGCGAACATCTGGTCCGTGGTGAGTAGCGTCTTTGCCCCGTTGGCGAGTCCGAAGGTCATCGAGCAACTCAGCCCGGCGCGCGATGCGCAGTTTCACCCCGCGGAGTTTCTAAAAGATCACGGCACGCTCTACCTCCTCGGTACCAGCTCGGGCGCGTTCGCGACGGCCAACTTCGTCTCGGCGCTGATCGAGGACGTGGTCGAGACGGCCCGCGTGATCGCGAGCGCCTCGAGTGGGGCACGGCTCGATCCGCCGCTCGTGCTCATTCTGGATGAGGCGGCGAACTATCCGCTGCCGTCACTCGGGGCGCTGATGAGCGAAGGGGGAGGAACGGGTGTTACGACGGTCGCGGTCTTGCAGTCACTCGCCCAAGCCCGCAGTCGCTGGGGCCACGAACAGGCCCAGGCCATCTGGGACTCAGCGACCACGAAGGTGATTCTCGGTGGCTCGAGTAACGCGAGTGACCTGCGCGACATCGCCCAACTCATGGGCGAGCGCGACACCCCCGAGATCTCGACGACGCGCCAGGCCGGAGGCGGGCGTGCAGTCTCAGAGTCCACGCGCCGGCACTCGGTGTTGGACCCGAGCACGATCCGACTACTACGGGTCGGTCACGCCCTCCTTATGTTGCGCGCCGCGAAGCCCATCATGCTGACCCTTCGGCCCTGGACGGCGCGCCGCGACGCCCGCCGAATCAGAGACGAGCGCTTCGCCGTCGAAGCGTCGCTGCGCGCGGGTGCTCTCTCGCACGCGCCGTACGACGATGCGGACGTACGGGGTCCCGATGAGTGATCTGCGAATAGAGGGTGGTGTTCGTCCCGTTGACGTTCGGGCCCGTGTCCCCGCGCTTCGAGCGGTAACGAGCACCCCCGCGAGTAGTCCCACCGCGGGCAGCGAAGCCCGCCCGCCGATCCACTGGCCGAGCCTCGGACCCTTTGACGCGCAGCGTGAGTGGCCTCAATTACGTGAGTGGGTGGACGAGATGCGAGAACGGTACCGGGGTCTCGACAGTTACGTCGTGCCGGCGTGCTGGTTCGAACACGAGTCGCTCGTCGTCGCCCTCCAGGCGCTGCGCGATCACGAACGCGTCGCCTACGACAAGACCTCGCCGGGCTCGTCGGGCACCGACTGGCACCGCGCGTATCGCGACGTCACGGCGATGCTTCGACAGTTCACGGCCGACCTGCGGTGCGGTCACGGCCCCGAGTACGCCGATGGCGAACTCTTCGAGCAGTTCGTCGGAAACGATATTGCGCGACGTCGCCGTCGAGCCGCGACCGTTGCGTTGAGTGAGTGAAAGTAGCGAGTCCGCTACCTAATTACAGAAGGAGAGCGCGATGGCCGTTGCAACAACGTTGAGTAAGGACCACCAGTTGGCACGGACGCTGGTGGCTGCACCTCGAACTGCTTCATCGTTACCACGGCTCGCCGGATCCCGACTGGGAAGTTACCGGTTCATGGAAGCGCGACACGCAGTAACTGACGAGTTCGAGGCGAGCACCTCACTCCTACCTGGGCCAACGACGGGGAGTCGGAATGCGTGATCACTCGGGACTGCTCGAAGAACTCTGCGCCGGCATTGCCGAGCTCACTACGAGTGAGAAGTGGACGCAGTACCTCGACATGCAGAGCAAGTTCTACGCCTACAGCCCCAACAACGTCATGTTGATCATGCTCCAAAATCCCTACGCCACGAGGGTGGCGGGCTATCACGCCTGGCACGAACTTGGTCGTCAGGTCGTAGCGAAGGAGTCAGCCCTGCGGATACTGGCACCGTTGAAGTACAAGAAGGAAGACGCACCCGAGGGCGAGAAGACCAGTGAGATTCGGGGCTTCAAGTTGGTCCCGGTCTTTGACATCAGCCAGACCGAGGGGCGCGATCCCCCCGATGTCGTGAGCAGGCTTGAAGGTCTCGCACCCGAGGGCGTCTTCAACACCCTCACGCAGTTCGCCGGCACCATTGGCTTTCGCGTCGAGCGACCGCAGTCACTGGCGAGCGGGGCGAATGGGGACACCACGCACGCGCTCGGGAGAATTCGGGTAGTAGCGAGCAACTCCGAGGCGCAAGAGGTGAAGACCCTCGCGCACGAAATCGGCCACGCCCTTTTGCACGATCCTGAGATTCCAGTGACCAACGAGTTATCGCGAGGACTCAAGGAACTCGAAGCAGAGTCCACGGCCTACGTCATCTGCGTGGCGCTCGGTATGGACACCAGCGACTACTCCTTCGGGTACGTCGCCGGTTGGGCCGGCGGGGCCCCGGAAGCCATCCAGGGCATCAAGGAATCGACGAGTCGCATACAGAAGGCCGCGACGGCGGTGTTGAAGGTCTTCGAAGTGGAGATGCCCGTAGTCGAAGTCACCGA
>JAJZSX010000373.1 GCA_021849435.1 Actinomycetes bacterium
CTCCCACTCCTACGACGCGGTGCTCTCCACACCCCTCGACGTGACCGACGTGGCCCTCGGCGAGGTCTGGTGGGCGCTCGGACGTGCGGCGATCTACGCGGCGTCCTTCATTACGTGCATGGTCCTGCTCGGCGACGCCGGCAGCGCCTGGGTGGTGCTGTGCTGGCCGGCCGCGCTGGTGACGAGCTTCGCCTTCAGCTGCGCGGGACTCGCCGCCGCCACCTACATCCGCTCCTGGCAGGACTTCGACCTGGTGACGCTCATCCAGCTGCCGCTCTTCCTGTTCTCGGGGACGTTCTTTCCCATCACGCTCTATCCGCACTGGCTCGGGGCCATCATCTCAATCTCGCCGCTCTATCAGTCGGCCGCACTGATGCGCGGGCTCTCCCTCGGCCAGTTCGATGTCGTCATGCTCGGCCGCGTCGCCTACCTCGTAGCCCTGGCGCTCGCCGGTCTCTGGCTCGCCGCGCGGCGCTTTCAGCGCATCCTGGTCCCCTAGCGGGCGAGTCCACGGGAACGCTCGAGGCGATGCGTATGACACCCCAGAGGGCGGCGACGAGCGATCTCGCCAGCACGCTCGCAGTGAAGAGGGTGGCGGCCGCGCCTACCGCACTGACCAGTCGGCCGTCGACTCCCAGCAGCGTGGACGAGACGTCCGTCGCGGCCGAAGCGACAAGCACGTGACGCCGCGCGGGTCGATTGCGAGCCAGCCACCTCCCACCAAGCGCACGAACAACGGAGCGAGCGCAAGTGCGCCGAGACCGACCAGGAGTGTTCCCGCTGCTCCTCCCGCGACGGCCACCCGTAGGCAAGCTGGGCACTGAACCGCGACGCCATGGGCAGGACGCTCGCGAAGTGCTCGACCGATTTGGAAAATCCTGCCTCGCTGATGATCCTGCCGGCCCGAGCCATCAACACGTGCAGAGCGCCGCCGCGCCGATGAGCCTGAAATGTCGCAGCGTCGACAACCCCCGACGCGTGGCCGCGCTCGCGGTGATCCGATGAGGACACCAGTCCTCCTCGCCGCCCGCGCACTCGATCAGACCCTGCTCGTCGAGCCGGGTGAGCGTGCCATAAAGGGGTGCGGGGCAACACAGTCACGCCGGAGAAGGCCTCGACGTCCTTTGACAGCGCGTGGCCGTGCCAAGGACCCGACGCCAGGCTGGTGAGCAGGAGAGTCGGCGGGTCGTAGGACCGACGCAGCGGTAGGGACGTGGGCACGACCATGTCGCCCGACCACTACATGCAACGAAACAGTTGGTTAGCGGTCACTTCCAGCGTCGAGCGCGCCGAGTGAGCTCTTGGACGTAGCCCAGAACTGAGAAAGCCGACATGAACGCCTGGTAGAGGACCACGAAGAGGAACAGGCTCAGCGCGCTCTTGCGCACGCGCAGCCCCAGCGGCTTGAAGACCCGCTGGTTCTGGTAGTGAAAGAGCACGCCGTAGACGAGCAGCGTGACCGGCAGAACGGCGACCGTCATGGGACCGACGATCCAGTACACGCCAAAGATCGCCAGCACGAGGCCGGGCAGCCACAAGAGCACGTAGGCCGTGTCGAGCAGCGGGATCATCAGGTTGAAGCCCGTGAGGACCCGGGCGTATCCGTTCTGGTGGCGCCACGGGGGCACCGTGCGCAGCCCCTCGATCATCCCGCGCGCCCAGCGCGAGCGCTGACGGGCGAGCACCCTAAAGGTCTCCGGCGCACTGGTGAAGGCCACTGCCAGCGGCTCGAAGAAGACCTTCGCGCCGTTGTTGAGCATCTTCCAGGTGAGCACGATGTCCTCACCGATCGCGTCGGGCCACCCGCCGGCCTCGCGCACCGCGTCGCTGCGATAGAGACTGAAGGCGCCCTGAGCCACGAGGGTGTTCTGGAAGAGCCCCTGCATTCGCTTCACCGAGGCGATGCCGAGGAAGTAGTCCCAGGTCTGCAGGCGGCTCCAGAACGTCGATCGGCTGTTGCGTACGAGCACCGCGCCGGCCACCGCGCAGACCTCGGCCGGCGAGGACACCATGCGCGCGACCAGCAGGCGAATGGCGGAGCGCTGCAGAAGGGTGTCCGCGTCGACGGTGATCACCAGGCCGCTCGTCACGCGCTCGAGACCCCGGTTCAGTGCGTGGCTCTTGCCGGGCGCCGACTCTTCGAGGATCGCCAGCGCGAGTGCGCTCGCCTGGGCGGCTCGGCGAGCGACCCCGATCGTGTCGTCGCTCGATCCGTTATCGATCAGGATCACTCGCAGATCGCCCTCGTAGTCCTGCTCAGACAGCGAGCGAACCGTGTCACCGATCGCCGCCTCCTCGTTGCGCGCGGCGATCAGGACGGTGACCGCGTCGCGAGGCGAGGCGATCTTGAAGGACGGCTGGCGATCAAAGGCCAGTCCGGCCACCAGGAAGGCGACGACGAAGCCCGGCGCGAACGCCAGCAACGAAACGATGATCAGAGCTGGAACGATCGTTACGTGCTGAGCCAGTCCCGTGATCCAGGGCCACGAGATCCACACCGACGCCGCCAGCCACAACGTCGCGACGACGAGGGCGATCGAGAACTTCTGACCCACGCTGATGTAGCGGCGACCACCCCCCGACGGGGCGACGGGAACGTCGTAGCTGCGATGCATGCCCGACGAGGGCGCCATGCGCACTGTGCCCGCTGATTCCTGCGCGGCGACCGCCGGAACCAGAAACTCGTCTTCGGGACTTGCCGGAGTCGACGAGCGAACCCTTCGCCCCACCAATGAGTTAGGCGGATTCACGCGCGCGCACCCCCGCGACGGGTCACACCCGCCGTCGCGTCACCACCTATCGTGCGCCTCCGCGAATGCTCCACAGGTGTCCACATTGGTGACTCAATCGCAATGTGGACTCACGATTCGAACAAGTTGCGCCCAACATCACGTCCGGATTCGAACGCTCAGCGCGCGCTCGCCACCGCGGAACCGACGACCGAGTCGTCCTCGGCGAGCGAGAGGTAGTGCTCCTCCTCCTGGGCCGTGTGCAGCTTCAAGATCGCGTGCAGTCCGTAAAGGACTCCGCGCAACTCGGTCAGATCCGTGTCATCGGGCACGTCGGTGCCAATGTCGTCGATCAAGTGGCCCAGACGGCGCACGCGGTGGGCAATCTCAACGTGCGCGCGGCTCATCGTGCCCATTGGGTCACTGCCCCCGAAGAAGCGGCCGAGCGCCGGATACAGGACCATCTCTTCTGCCTCCTCGTGGGGCAGGACCTCGTCGACAAGTTGACGATGCGTCGAGCGCACGACCTCCATGACGCTTCTCCGTTCACGCGAGTCCAGCGAGTTGGCCACCTCCTCGAGCGAGGTGATGACGCTGCTGACCATGCGGTGCTCGTCGCGAAAACGCCTCGTTAGCGCCGAGTCCTCCTCGGTGAGACGCCGCTCTCGACCACCCGCGCGCAGCGCCCGCAGCGAATTGAAGATCACTGCGGCGTCGATCACTTCTTGGAGGAGCGCT
>JAJZSX010000374.1 GCA_021849435.1 Actinomycetes bacterium
TGCGAGCTCGGGTGAGTGAGCAGGTGGGCCAGGCGTCCGTCGTTGGTCAACAGCAGCAGTCCCTCGGTGTTCATGTCGAGTCGACCGACGGGGAAAACCCGCACCGGCGAGTTGATGAGGTCGAGCACCGTAGTGCGGCCGTGGGGGTCCGAGGCCGTCGTGACGACGCCATCTGGCTTGTTGAGTAGGAAGTACACGGTGTTCTGTGTGGTCGCCGCCAGTGCGCCATCGACGCAGATGATGTTGACCGCCGGGTCCACCCGGTTACCGAGTTCGGCAACGCGGCCGTCGATGGTCACACGGCCCTCGGTGATGAGCAATTCACACGAGCGTCGCGATCCGTAGCCGGCCCTCGCGAGGGTCTTCTGGAGCCGCTCGCCTTCCAAACTAGGCCCCCTCGGACAGGTCGTCTATGGGATCGCGCAGACTCGCGAGGAGTTCATCGGCGACGGCAACCGGTGCCATGAACTGCTCGATCGGGGGCAGCTCGGACAACGCCGCGAGTCCCAGCCGGTCCAAGAAGAGGTCCGTGGTGCCGTAAAGGATGGACTGGCCCGGTCCCGCCACGCGACCGCGCTCTTCGATGTAGCCGCGCTGCTCGAGCAGTCGGGTGACCCCGTCGACGTTGACCCCGCGCAGCGCAGTGATCTGGGCGCGTGATATCGGCTGGCGGTACGCGATGATCGCCAGCGTCTCCAGGGCCGCTGAGCTGAGTCGGTGCGAGACGTCGCGGTTGGCGAATCGAGTGACCCACTCGGCGACGTCCGGCGAAGACTGCATCACCCAGCCGCTCGCCAATTCGCTGACCGTGAAGCCGCGCCGGTCCCGCTCGTACTCCTCGCGCAACGCACGCAGCGCCTCTCGGACCCGCCCAGCGTCCTGGTCGACGACGTCAGCCAGCTCCTCGGCCGAGATCGGCTCGAGAGCGACGGTGAGCATCGCCTCAAGTTTCTGCTCGAGTGACCGTTCATCCCTCATAGGTGTCCACGCTTCCTAGTTCCAGTCCGGGCCCGTCGTTCACCCAGAGGATCTCGACGTCGCCGAAGGTTTGACCCTGGCCCAGGGTCACGTGCCCCATCTTGCACAGCTCGAGCAACGCGAGGAAGTGCACGATGATCTCGATGCGCGTGGTGAGCGTGCCCGTCAGCGATCGGAACGACAGGCGCCCGAGCGACGGGAGCCGCTGCGCGAGCGCGACCACGGTCTCGGCGACGGTCACGGCGTCCACGGTCACGTGGTTGAGCCGCACGACCGCGACGGGTTTCTCCTCGATCCCGCGCAGGTAGGCGAGCGCGAGCGCCGACGGCGTGACCCCGGCGAGCAGATCGGGTGGTTGGACCTCGAAACCGTCGTCGATCCCCCGTAGCCGCGGGAAGGAGCGCCCCGCGCGATCAAAGAGGGAGACGAACGTGTCGGCGACCGTGGCGTAGGTCCGCAGGTCGAGCAGGCGCGCGAGCAACACGTCGCGCTCCTCCCAGCCGACGAACTCCTCGTCGGGCTCGGCGTCATCGCGGCCGGGCAGCAGACGCTGGCTCTTCATCTCCAAGAGGATCGACGCAACGAGCAGGAATTCGGAGAGTTGGTCGACCTCGATGACAACGGCGTCGTCGCGCAGCGCGGCGACGAACTCGTCGACGATGGGACTGAGGGGAATCTCGAGCACGTCGAGGTCGTGTCGGCTGATCAGTTGCAAGAGCAGCTCGATTGGTCCACTGAACGACGGCGTCGTCACGACGTAAGTCACGGCGACAGATTACCGGACCTGGTCGCACCGCGGTGGACCCCTAGAATTGCGAGATGCGCGTCTTCTCGGGTATCCAGCCTTCTGGCGACTTGCACATCGGCAACTACCTCGGTGCGGTCAAGCAGTGGGTGGTGGCCCAGTCGACCGACTCGCTCTACTGCGTCGTGGACCTGCACGCGCTCACACTGCAGATCGACCCCGCCACGTTGCGCGCGCAGACAGACGACCTACTAGCTATGTTGATCGCGGCTGGGCTGGACCCGTCGCGCTGCACGCTCTTTGTCCAGAGCCACGTGCCGTACCACGCCCAGCTCAGTTGGCTGCTTGAGTGCGTGGCCACCTACGGCGAGCTCACGCGCATGACCCAGTTCAAGGAGAAGGCCGAGCGCCAGGAGGGCTACCGCGTGGGGCTGCTCACCTACCCCGTCCTGATGGCGGCGGACATCTTGCTCTACCAAACCGACCAGGTACCCGTCGGTGACGATCAGCGCCAGCACCTCGAGCTCGCCCGCGACCTCGCCGAACGGTTCAACAACCGTTACGGCGCGGTCTTCACCATTCCCGTCGGTGTCCAGCCGCCCGCCGCCGCGCGGGTCATGGACCTCCAAGAGCCGACTCGTAAGATGTCAAAGTCGGTGTCAAGCCCGCTCGGGACCATCTACGTCCTGGACCCGCCCGAGGCGATCGAGCGTAAGGTGAAAAAGGCGGTCACCGACACCGACGGCGAGATGCGCTTCGACTGGGAGCACAAGCCGGGACTAGCCAACTTGCTCGAGATCTACGCGGGTTTCAGCGCGGAGCGACCCGACGCCGTCGCCGCGCGCTATTCGCGCTACGGCGACTTGAAGCGCGAGCTCGCCGACTTGATGATCGCCGAACTCGCGCCCATCGCTGAACGGTATCGCGAGTTGCGCGCGGGCGGTCCCGAACTGCACGACATCGCCAACGACGGCGCCGAGAAGGCACAACGCCTCGCCGGCGCCACCTACCGACGCGCGGCCGAAGCGATGGGTCTCTAGTAGCGCCTCGTCGAGCCGGTCCTCACACGAGCAGGCTGATCCACCAGTTCTGCAGTGAGTACAACCAGTTCGTGCCCACATGCAAGAACATCGAATCGACGATGATCAACACCATGACGATGGGCAGGGCCTTCATCCGAAAGCGGTAGTAGCTCGGCAGGTGTCGATTCGGCACGAATCGCTCAATGATCGCCGAGCCGTCTAGTGGCGGTATCGGCAGCAGGTTGAACACGGCGAGGGTGAGGTTCACGATGCCAAAGGTGACCCCGAACTGCAGCATCCACGAGCTGTACGTGACGTGGATGGCCAACTCGCTGATGAGATAGCCCACACCCGACAAGATGATGTTGACGAGCGGACCGGCAAGGGACACGTAGAGCGATTGGCGCCTCGGATTGCGCAGGCGGCTGATGTTCACCGGCACGGGCTTCGCGTAACCGAACGCCGGTAGGTGGCTCAAGATCAGCAGGGCCGGTAGCAGCACCGTGCCGAAGGGGTCCACATGACGAAGCGGGTTCAGCGTGAGCCGGTGGTTCTCCTTGGCGGTCGGATCACCGAAGAAGTTAGCCACATAACCGTGGCTCACCTCGTGCAGCACGATGGACGGGACGATCGCGAGAAAGAAGTAGACGTAACTCGACAACTTCCCTCTCCTAGCCGTGGGCCCGCGGATGGGCTCCCCGATAAACCTGCTGCAAT
>JAJZSX010000375.1 GCA_021849435.1 Actinomycetes bacterium
TACGAAGCGGCCCGCGCCCTGGCGAGTGCCATCGCGCGCCACGAGGGTGCGGACGAGGAGAGCCTCGAGGTACGGGTCCGCGCGGCGGTCCTCAACGCCGCGCTGTTCGTCGCCATCGAGCACTACGCCGCCCAGACGACGCCGAGCCGCTCGATCAGCGAGGTCGTCGCCGACGCGGTGCGCATCGCCGGCGGTTGATCGGCGTCGTGTTCGCCTAGACGACCAAGGACCAGGGATTCTCGAGGTAGGCCGTCAGCGTTTGGAGGAACTGGGCCGCGAGCGCGCCATCAATGATCCGATGGTCCGACGACAGCGTGTAGCGCATCGTGTGACGCACCTGCACCTCGCCGTTCACCACCCGGGGCTCGAGCGCGGTCGTGCCCACCGCGAGGATGGCGCCCTCGGGCGGATTGATGATCGCCGTGAACTGCTCGACGCCGAACATGCCCAAGTTGCTGATGGTGAACGTCCCACCCGACATCTGCTCGAGGCTCAGCTTCTTGTCGTTCGCCAATGCCGCGAGACGCTTGGCCTCGGCCCCGAGCTCGCTCACGGTCTTCTGGTCGGCGTCGTCGATGACGGGCACGACGAGTCCGTTGGCCGATGCGACCGCCACGCCGATGTTGATCCGGTGGTGGACGAGCATCGTGGTGCTCGCGTCGTCGATGTAGGACGCGTTGACCTGGGGGTGTTCACGAAGCGCCAGGGCGCAGGCGCGAATCAGGAGGTCATTCACGCTCACCTTGGCTCGTCCGACCGCCGTGAGCTGGCTGTTGAGCTGGCCGCGCATCTCGACGAGCGCCTGGGCATCGGCGACGGCGGTGACGAAGAAGTGCGGGATCGTCCGAGCGCTCTCACCGAGTCGGCGCGCGATCACTCGTCGCGTGCTGCTCAGGGCCACTGACTCCGATGCGCGCCGCTCGTCGACGACCGCGGGCGTGTGATCGGCGACCTCCGCCGCGACGGGCAGAGTGGCTCCGTCGACGAGTGACATGATGTCGCGCCGAATGATACGTCCACCCGGACCGCTGCCGCGAACGCCGCTGAGGTCGATGTTGTACTGGCGCGCGATCCGGCGCACCAGTGGCGACGCGAATCGGCGCTGCCCGTCGGCGAGCGGCGACGGAGTCGATGGCGGCCGCGTCGATGCCACGGTCTCGCCCGAGGGAACCGCCGCCACCGGCGCGGTCACGACCGGGGATGGCGCCGCGGGCGCGGCGACGGCTCGCGCGGTAGCGACGCCGCTGTCGAGCAGCGCGATCGGAGTACCGATGGCCACGACCTCACCTTCGGGCACCAAGATCTCGGTCAGGGTGCCGGCCTCGTAGGCCTCGTACTCCATCGTCGCCTTGTCGGTCTCTATCTCGACCAGCACGTCGCCCACGCTGACGTGGTCGCCGGGGTGCTTGTGCCACGTGGCAACGGAGCCCTCCTCCATCGTGTCCGAGAGACGGGGCATCTTGATCTCAATCATGGCCGACCTTCTGGTGACGACGACCAACGGCGTCGAGGGTCTGATGAACGGCGTTGATCACGTCATCCACCGACGGCAACGCCGCGGTCTCGAGGGACTTCGAATAGGGGAGCGGCACTTCGGCCATGGCCACGCGGCGCACCGGCGCATCGAGGTAGTCAAAGGCGCCGTCAGATATCGTCGCCGCCACCTCAGCGCCGATGCCATAGGTCAGCCAGTCGTCCTCGACGACGACGGCGGCGTGGGTCTTCCTGACTGATTCGATGATCGTTGGCCGGTCAAGCGGCCTGAGACTGCGAAGGTCGATGACCTCGATGTCCAGGCCATCCGAGGCGGCCAGCTGGTCGGCGACCTGGGCGGCCACGTGCGCCATGCGTGAGTAGCCGATCAGCGTGAGGTCTCGCCCGGCACGCGTCACGGCGGCGCGGCCGATCTCGGCTGGAGTGTCGTCGTCGGGCACGTCGCCCTTGGTGTTGTAGAGCGCCAGGTTCTCGAGGAACAGCACGGGGTCGTCGTCACGGATGGCGGCGATGAGCAGGGACTTCGCGTCAGCGGGCGTGCTCGGCGCGACGACCTTGAGACCGGGGACAAAGGCGTAGTAGAGCTCGATGTTCTGCGAGTGGGTCGCGCCCAGCTGCTGGCCGCCACCGCCGGGCGTGCGGATCACGAGGGGCACCTTCGCCTGCCCGCCGAACATGCCATAGATCTTCGCGGCGTGGTTGACGATCTGGTCGAGGGCGAGCAGGGAGAAGTTGATCGTCATGATCTCGACGACCGGCCGCAGGCCCAGCATCGCGGCCCCGATGGCGGCGCCGGTGAAACCCTCTTCGGCGATGGGAGTGTCGCGGACCCGCTTCTCACCGAACTCGGCGAGCAGTCCCGCGGTGATCTTGTAGGAGCCTTCGAAGACGCCGATCTCCTCACCAAGGAGGAACACGTTCTCGTCTCGGAGCATCTCGGCGCGCAGCGTGTCCTGCAGCGCCTGGCGGAACGTCATCGTGGTCACTGGTCTTCTCCCGGGTCGGGCAACGGGGCCGGATCGAACAGCGGCTGGCCCGGCAGGCGCCGCGAGTCGTTGGCGACGGGCGTCGCGTAGGTGTAGTCAAAGAGCGTCGCGACGTCGGGCGCCGGGCTCGCCTCGGCGAAGGCCGCGGCCTCGTCGATTCGAGCCGTCACCTCGTGCTCGATGGCGGCCATGGCGTCGGCGTCAATGACGCCATCGCGCACGAGCTGGGCGCCGAAGGTGACCACGGGGTCGTGCTCTCGCAGTTGGACGACCTCGGCCTCGGAACGGTACTTGGCGGGGTCGACGACCGAGTGGCCGCGGAGCCGCTCGGAAACGACCTCGAGGAGATACGGCCGACCGGCGCGCGCGGCCGACACCGCCTTCGCGCTGGCCTCGGCCACCGCGAGCGGGTCGAGACCGTCGACGCGGGCTGACTCGATCCGGTAGGCGGCACCGCGACGGAACAACTCGGGTTCCGCCGAAGACTTCTCAACGGTCGTGCCCATGCCCAACCGGTTGTTGATGATCACGTACACGATGGGGAGGTTCCAGAGCGCGGCGATGTTGAGCGACTCATGGAAGGCACCGATGTTCGTGGTGCCGTCACCCATCGTGCACATCACGACCTCGGAGCCGCCGCGATAGTCGATCGCCAGCGCCGCACCGGTCGCGAGGGGAATCTGTCCGCCGACGATCCCGTAGCCGCCTAAGAGGCGGTGGGTGATGTCGAACATGTGCATCGAGCCGCCCCAACCCTTCGAGACGCCGTCGATGCGCCCGTACAGCTCGGCCATGACCCGATTGGGGTCGATGCCGCGGCTGATGGCGTAGCCGTGTTCGCGGTAGTTCGTAAAGAGGTAGTCCGTCCGTTCGAGCGCCGACAACAGACCCACGACCGCGGCTTCCTCGCCGAGGTTGAGGTGGCAGTAGCCGCCGATCAGCGCCTGGGTGTAGCTGCGCGCCGCCCGC
>JAJZSX010000010.1 GCA_021849435.1 Actinomycetes bacterium
GTCAGTCGTACGGCGTAGAGGATGCGCACCGTGTGCAGGCGCTCGCCGTTGTCTCGTCGTCGCTCGTCACTCGTGACGCCCACCAGTTGCGGGTCGTTGACAATCAGTCCCGTCTCTTCGGCGAACTCGCGGATGAGCGCATCCTCGGGCGCTTCGCCGAAGTCGATGCCGCCGCCGGGTAGCCACCACAGCGGCGGGTCGTGATGAGGATTGCTCGATCGAACGAGCACGACTCGTCCATCATTGACGAGGATGCCGTAACTGCGCACCGTCGTACGCTGACGGGGTCGACGGCTCACTGGGGCGTACCGTGCAGCGAGAGGTACGTTCGCCGGCAACCCTCGCCGCAGAAGTAGCGCGTCTCGCCGTCAGCGCCCACCGCGCTCAGCGCCGTGGCCGAGTTGACCCGCATCTCACAGATTGGGTCGATTGCGTCACCGTTCTCGTCACCCTGCATCGGCGCCGAGGCCTGGGCGGCCTCGAGCGCCAAGAAGGCCCGACGACAGCCGGGCCCGCAGAAGTAGTGCGTCTCGCCGTCAGCGCCCACCGCGCTCAGCGCCGTGGCCGAGTTGACCCGCATCTCACAGATTGGGTCGATCGCGTCTCCGTTGAGGTCTTCTTGCATGGGGGCTGACTCCTCTCCGCGGTCGAACCGCTCGGCGCACCGAATAGAACAGAAGTAGTAAGTCTGACCGTTACGCTGCCGTACCGCAACCGGGGCTGTGATGTCGACGTTCATCCCACAGATCGGGTCGCGGGCGTTCTGTTCGCCGTCGTCGTGGTGAGTCCGTGCGAGGACCATCAACGTGAGCACAACGGCGGTCGCGACCACGTTGGCGACGAGCGTGGCCCCGAGTGGGAAGTGGCCACTCATCGCCGGCGTGTGACGTGAGGTGGGAATCAGGTTGGCGCTTCGAAAGAGCGCTTCGACGACGAGTCCACCCGCGGACATCACGAACCACAGCAGGCCAAAGAGCCGCATCGTCATGGACGAACCATAGAAACGCCGATAAATGAACAGCAGCGGCAGGGTCACCAGGTCTGCGAAGATGAAGGCGATTACGCCGCCGAAGGCCACGCCGTGGGTCCAGAGTGCGGCGGCGAGCGGGATGTTGCCCACGGAACAGACGAACGAGATGACCGCGATGAGCGGCGCAATGACTGCGTTCTCGACCACCGTGAGCCAGCCGTGGCCGGTCAGGAATATGTGCGACCACCAGACCTGGGGAACGTGCACACTCATGAAGCCGGCGATGAGGAACCCGGCGAGAAGTTCCTTGCGCAACATCGTGAAGTCACCCAGTGTGTAGCGCGCGGCGAGCGCGTAGTGCCGACGCGTGGTGATCCGCTCACGCCACGCGGTAGTCGCCGGCTGGGTGGGAGGTGGTGCATCTTCCAGCACGTGTTCGTACAGTGCGGCTTGATTCCGACGGCTATAGACGAGGCCGGTCAAAAACGCCAGTCCGAAGATCATGATGACCCCGCCGACGATCTGCGCGGCGAGAAACTGCCAGCCGAGCAGGAGATAGAGCACGATGCCGAGCTCGATGACCAGGTTCGTCGATGCGATCATGAAGATGAGTGAGTTGGTCCACGACGCCCCGCGCGCGAAGAGAGCTCGCGCCATGGCACTCGCGGCGTAGCTGCACGACGACGAGATGACCCCGAGGAACGAGGCCTTCACTACGTTGCTCGGGGTCGTCTCGCCGAGTTGGCGCCGCAGACCGTCGCGGGGGAGAAAACTCTGGACCATCCCCGACAACGTGAAGCCGAGGACGAGTGGCCACCACGTCATCCAGACCATGGCCGCGCTCTCGCGCAGTCCGACACCGAACCAGCGTGCGACCGTCAAGAGCGCCGATGTCATCGAATACGCCACCCGACATCGGTCACCGATTCGCCGGTGACCGTCCGCCCGTCGCCATGGCGCACCGCGACCTGAACGTGGGTGGCAGCCAGCATCGAACCTCTTTCTCGGGTTCAATCTTACGGCGACTGGCGCGAGGGCCGTTATGGTTGGCCAATGGACCAGGGCGGCTCAGTACCAACCTTGCGTGATTCTGCGGCGGTCGATCCCGTCGACCACGGCCGGTTCGTGGTCGAGCTGTCGAGGTTCTACACCGTCATGGACCACCCGAACGGGGGGTACCTGCAGGTCGTCATGGCCAACGCAGCCTTGGCCGCGGCGTCCCAAGACGGGTCTTCGCATCTACACGCCACGGCCGTGACTACGAACTACATCGGGGCCCCGACCGTTGGCCCGGCTACGCTCGAGGCGCAGGTCCGCAAGGTGGGGCGCGGAGTCTCGTTCGTCCACGTCGAGCTGATTCAGGACGGTCTGGTCACGACGGAATCCCTGGTGACGCTCGGGACGCTGCACGACGGCCCAGTGCGGTACCTCGGGGCCAGCGCGCCCGACATCGCGCCACTGGCATCGTGTCGGCGATCGACCGGCGGCGACGAGGTCAACATCGCTCGGATCGTCGATCTTCGAATGGACCCGGCCACCGCCGGATGGTCGATCGGTGATCTCCGCGACGTCGGTGAGGTTCGCGGTTGGTTGCGTCTAGACGATGGGTCTTCGGGGTGGGACGCGTCGGCTCTGTTGTTCGCCAGTGACGCGTTGCCGCCGGCGACGTTCCCGCTCGGCTCTTCGGGCTGGGTTCCCACACTGCAGTTGACGTCCTACGTCCGACGTATCCCCGTCGGCGAATGGTTGCGCGCTCGTCAATGGTGTCTTGTCATTGCCGACGGCGTGGTCGATGAACGTTGTGAGCTCTTCGACGAGCGCGGGGAACTCGTCGCGTCGTCGAGTCAATTGGCGATGGTGCGCTTTCCCAGCCACTCATGACCCCCGAAGCGGGCGGGGAGTGGCTCGAGGTCGGTGCTGGCACGCGTATTCCCCTCGAAAACATCACCGTGCGAGCCGAGACATCTGGTGGGCCGGGTGGCCAGCACGCGAATCGGGCCCGGACGAAGATTGTGGTGACGCTGCGCGTCGAAGAGGTTACGACGCTTGACCCAGCGGCGCGTGAGCGGTTGGTCGGCGTGCTCGGGCCAGTCGTGCGGTCTTCGGCGAGCCGTTTCCGCTCACAGTCCCAGAACCGCGAGGCGGCACTCGAACAGCTTCGCCTACGACTGGCCGCGGCGTTGAGTCAACCCGAGGTTCGCCGACCGACCCGCGCGACACGCGCGTCGCGAGTTCGTCGAATTGAGGAGAAACGGGCGCGGGGGCGTCAGAAGCAGAGTCGCCGCACCACTGACGACGACTGACTACCGAGCGCGCGCGAGGTGGCGGCTGATCAAGTCGAGTGCCGCGGTCACCGGACCGTTCATCGATTCATCGAGGTTCTCGTGCGGGCCCCGCAACGGCGTCAGCGACGCGTAGCCCGCGGCGAGCAAGGCGCCGTCGTCATCGGAGGACTCGTCGCTGACGTCACCGAGTTCGGGGGACGCGGCGCCGAAGCGCAGTGGCAACTCGCCCTCGTCACCGAGTGGCTCACCGCCGGCTCGCGGTCCCGCGGCACTGACCACGCCGGCGGTCGAGATGTGTCCGCGTCGAACACCTCGCAACTGGGCCGCTGGCAGATTCGGGACATTCAGGTTGAACACCGTGCTCGAAGGCGCTCGCAGGAGTTCGTCAACGACCTCGAGCGCCACCGCAGCGGCAGTTTCGTAGTGGACGGTCTCGCCCCACTGCACCGATATCGCGAGTCCGGACACGCCCAACTGCGCCGCGGTGAGGATTGCCCCGACGGTGCCCGAGTGCAGGACGCTGCGACCAACGTTGGCGCCGGCGTTGATCCCTGAGAGTACGAGGTCGGGCTCGATCCCGAAACTGCCGATAGATCCGAGCAACGC
Organism: Actinomycetes bacterium; assembly: GCA_021849435.1. The sequence goes on from JAJZSX010000010.1 coordinate 3,862, forward strand.
GCACAACGCGGGCGGCGCCTCTAGGGCGAAGGTGGGAATCGACTCGGCGCCGGCGATCGTGTGTCGACTGTACGCAACCGAGGGGTGTTCGAATACGTCGCCAACGGCAGCGGACATCCCCGAGTAATTCGTTCGCGGTGCCACGACGACAGCTTCACGCACGTCGCCGTCGGCGCCGTCCTCGATCCAACGCGCTACCGCACGGGCGAGCACTGCGATGCCCGGCGCTCCCACGCCATCGTCGTTCGTGATGAGAATTCGCATACGTCGTACCCTAACTGTCGTAAGTTACGTACCGAGGAAGAGAGGAATCGGTCGATGCTGCCCTCCGGCGAACAGATCGCGATTGCCCACGGCGACCAACGTGCCGTCATCACTGAGGTCGGGGCCACCCTTCGTACCTACGTCCAGGGCGGGGTGGCCGTCGTCGAAGGGTACGCGGGCGACGAAGTCCCCGTCGGGGCTCACGGCCAGGTCCTCTACCCGTGGCCGAACCGCTTGAGCGCGGAACCCTGGTCGTTCTCGGATCGCACCGGCCGACCGACCGTCGACATCGTTGAACAGGTGGCGGCGATCCACGGGCTCGTGCGGTGGCGACCTTTTCGTGTGGAGTCGGTGAACCAGAATCGCTGCGCGCTGTCGCTGCTCTTGCATCCCACACCGGCGTATCCATTCGCCTCGTCGATCGAAGTGGCGTACCACCTCGGCTCGATGGGCCTGACCGTGACGACGACGATCAAGAACCTCGACGAGGTGGCGATTCCATTCGGCTTGGGCTTTCACCCGTATCTCGCCGTTACCACGCCAACGATCGAGGGTTCGACGTTGCGTGTACCGGCCCGGGCCTTCGTCGCGGTGAACGCGCGTCAACTGCCGACCGGCGAAATCCTGCCTGTGACGCATCACGCGCTCGACTTCACCGTGGCAAAATCGCTCAACGGTCATGAGCTCGACGTCACGTACACCGAGCTGACCCGTGACGATTACGGCATGGCCACGGTCTCGTTGGTCGACAAGGACGACGGGTGCGTTGAACTGAGCATGGACCGAAACTTCCCTTACGTCCAGATCTACACGGGTGATCAACTCGGTCACGGTCGGCGACGGACCTCGGTCGCGGTCGAACCGATGACGTGCCCGCCGGACGCGTTGCGTAGCGGAAAGGACCTCGTGGTTCTTCAACCCGGTCAGCATTGGGCCGGATCATGGCGGATGCGACGTCTATTGTGAGCGGCCGAGTCGTCCTCGTGACGGGTTCATCTCGCGGTATCGGGGCGGCGACGGCGACCCGATTCGCGTCTCGCGGCGATCTCGTCGTGTTCAATTCGGCCACGAGCGTCCAAGCGGGCGAGCGCCTCGCAGCACAAACACCGAACTCGATCTACGTCCAGGCGTCGATCGGCGTGCCAGGTGAAGCCGAGCGACTCGTCACCGAAGTGCTCGATCGCCTGGGCCGCCTCGACGTGCTCATCAACAATGCGGCTACGACGTCGGTCATCGACCACCATGATCTCGCCGCCGCGTCACTGGAGGTGTGGCGTCAGATCTTCGAGGTGAACGTGTTTGGGACGTGGGCGATGTCGGTCGCCGCGATGGAGGCGCTGCGAGCGGCGAAGGGATCTATCGTCAACGTGTCGTCGATCGCCGGTATTCGCCAGACCGGATCGTCGATCCCCTACGCGACCTCCAAGGCGGCGCTCAATCACCTCACCACGCTGCTCGCCAAAGTCGTGGGCCCCGAGGTACGTGTCAACGCCGTTGCTCCGGGACTGGTCGATACCGAGTGGACGGCGCAGTGGGATGCGGTCCGCCATCACGTCCAGGCGGTTGCGCCCCTGCGTCGCAGCGCGACACCCGAGGACGTGGCCGCTGCTATCGAGTCGTTGGTAGACGACGTCTACGTGACAGGACAGATCCTTGCGGTTGACGGTGGGCTCAGTCTGATGCAGTGACCGGCTTCGTGGGTGGCACGGCTGCCCGCAGGAGTCGGTTCATCGCACTGGTGGCGCGACTGATCATGAGTCGTTGCCAACGACTTCGTTGGGCCACCCCGAGCGTTTCAAGGGCCCAATTCGGTAGTAGTCCGAGGGCGCTTTCAACGAGCAGCCAGTACGCGAGCCGTTGAACGAGGCCGCCGCCGACACCGGCTTTGAGAAAGTCGCGGGCCTCGACGCCGTCGGCGCTCAAACGCAACTCGGGGCGAAAGGCGCGTAGCCGGCGGTGTAGTTCCGCGACCGTCGTCGGCGGCGACTCGCCTCCGAGGTCCACCGCCACTTTGGCCATCTCGGACACGTAGCGGTCCCCGTCGGCCGATGAGAGTCGGTGGGGTCCAAAGAGCTGATAGGACTCAAGGAAGATTGTCGTGCCCGCGACGTGCACCCACGACAGCAGGTGCGGGTCGCTCGCCTCGTAGCTCACGCCGTCATCGGCGACGCCGCGTACCGCGAGGTGGATCGCCTTCACGCGTTCGATGGACGCGTACGCGGTGTTACGCGATCCGTAGGTGGTGTCGCCGATGAAGTTGGCGGTCTGAAGCACTCGACCTAACGTGTCCTCGCGGTACCGGGAGTGTTGTGCGACGCCCGCCATTGAGTACGGGTGCAGCATTTCGAGAAACAGCGAGCCGATACCCCCGATGAGCATGGCCGCCAGATCGCCGTGGACGATGCGTGCGACGCCGTCGACGGGCTGGTACGACTCGGCGGGGTCCAGACACATTGGCGGTGGCTCGCGCGTCAACCCAGCGGCGTTGCGAATCGACCGGTTGGCCCGCACCCGAATCCGCTCGGGAATCGGGGTCCTCGATTGGGGCACCGTGTCGTCCTCCTCGGTCGCGCCTCGTTCATTTTACGGCTGCTTTCATTTTCCCCGTCGCTCTGGGACACTGTGTGATGGCTCAAACGACACGTCGGCGAACAACCGATGCCGATGTCGCAACAGAATCCGACGTTTCGAGTGAGACGACGACGGCAACGAAACGACCGTGGAGCGTCGTCGTCTGGAACGATCCGGTCACGCCCATGAACGTGGTCGTGGCCATTTTCAAGAGAATCTTCGGCTATTCGAACAACAAGTGCACCCAGTTGATGCTGACGGTTCACCATGAAGGGCGGGCCGTGGTCTGGTCCGGTGAGCGTGAACGCGCCGAACGCTACTGCGTCAAGATCCAGGTTGCGGGACTGCAGTGCACGGTAGAGGAGGCCGCCTGATGGCGCCACGGCTCTTCATCCGTCGCCGCGACGGTCGAATCGAAGTGCGACTTAATGAAGCCGGCCGCGATGTCGTGCGCGCCATGGTCCGTCGAGTGGTGGCGGCTGAGAACGACCTCGAAGACGACTGGAATACCTTGCTGAACGGACCGATCGATCCGAGTCGAGACCAGGACGACCCCTTGCTCACCCTGGCGCGTCAGCACGACATGAGCTCTAACGCAGAACTGGCGTTGATGACCGTCGACGAGCCCTTTTTGAACGACGGTGAGGCGTGGGCCTGGTTGAGTACCCTGCAAGTCGCGCTTCGGGCGACGGCGAGCGCGCACGGACTGGTCAACGACGAACGCATCAATGACGCTGACGAGGCCGTACTAGGCGAGATCCAGGTGCTGCAGTCACTCCTGTTCTCACTCGCCGACGTGGTGTGACTCTTCGAGGTCCCGACGGGCCACGCCATCGCCGAAGCCCGTAGGCTGGGTGAATGCCAATTCGACCAACGCACCTGCTCATCCTCAGCTCGCTCACCCTCGGCGCAGTCGTACTCACGCCAGCGGTATCGCAGGCGTCGAGCAAGGTTTCGGTGTCGACGGTGCTGGCCGCAGCTAAGAACGCGATGATCGGTGAGAAAAGCGTGCACATCGTTGTAGCGTCCAAATCCGGCAAGACGGTGAATCACGTGACGGCCGATCTCGGCAGGTCGAGCGGGCAGGAGTACTTCGTCTCGGGCGCGGCCAGGGTGGAGATCCGGGTCACCGCGAAGAACGCGTACCTGAGCGGGAACGCCAAAGGCCTGACCACGCTGGTCGGCCTGACCGCAGCCCAGCAGAAGAAGGTCGGATCCAAGGTGATCGTGATGAAGGCGGGGACTTCGCCCTACACGACGTTCCAGTCCAATCTCACGGTGGCCGCCTTTGCGACCTTCCTGCCGACGGGCAAGGGCGTGTCGCTCACGACGAACCGTCGCAAGAACTTCGTCTTGACATGGACGAAGCCCGCGACGAGCACCACGTCAAAGACCAAGAGCGTCCTGACGATCTCGTCGGGTAAGAAGGCGCTCCCACTCTCTGAAGTCGTGAGTGGAACCACCGGCAGTGGCCAGACCACTTTCTCGCGGTGGGGCAAGTCGTTCTCGGTGACGCCACCGCCCTCGTCGAAGTTGGTGGCCTACTCGTCGATCGTGACCGGGTGACCGACCAGCGCCGCAGGCGCATCACCACCTATTTGACCAGGTACGTCAGTCGCCAGATCGCCGATTGGACTTAGGACCCTAGCGCGCAGTTGTGTCGCGCCCCGAATCTCCACTAGATAAGCCCTAGGCAATTCGAGCGATGTGGGGGGGTCATGGGTTCATACCGCGACGCGTGGGAACAGAGCATCAAGAGTCCGAATGAGTTCTGGGGCGAGGCCGCCAAGGGCGTCACCTGGTACCAGAGTCCGTCAGTCGTCCTCGACGACGCCAACGCGCCCCTGTATCGCTGGTTCAGCGATGGCGTGATGAACACGTGCTATAACGCGATCGACCGACACGTCGAGGCAGGCCGTGGCGCCCAGCGTGCGCTGATCTACGACAGCCCCGTCGCCGGGGTGAAGCGTGTCTACACCTACGACGAGCTGCTCGACGAGGTGTCACGCTTCGCGGGGGCGCTCCAATCGCTCAACGTCGCCAAGGGCGACCGTGTCGTGATCTACATGCCCATGATCCCCGAAGCGCTGATCGCGATGCTCGCCTGTGCCCGCATTGGTGCCATCCACTCGGTCGTCTTCGGCGGATTTGCCGCGCACGAGCTGGCGATGCGCATCAATGACGCGGCACCGAAGGTCGTGATCTCGGCGTCCTGCGGCATCGAGGTGAACCGCGTCATCGAATACAAGCCGTTGCTCGACGCAGCCCTGAACGAGGCGAGTCACCACCCCGACGCGTGCGTCATCGTGCAACGGCCCCAGGCGCAGGCCACGATGGAGGCTGGCCGGGACTTCGATTGGAACGACCTGATGGCATCGGCCGCTCCGACGCCGTGCGTGCCGGTCCAGGCCACGGATCCGCTCTACATTCTCTACACCTCGGGTACCACGGGTCGGCCCAAGGGCGTGGTACGAGACAACGGCGGCCACGCCGTCGCCCTGACCTGGTCCATGCCCAATATCTACGACACCACGGCGGGCGAGGTGTTCTGGGCGGCGTCTGACGTTGGATGGGTCGTCGGGCACTCGTACATCGTGTACGCGCCGTTACTCGCGGGTGCGACGACCTTGCTGTACGAGGGAAAGCCAGTGGGTACACCCGACGCCGGGGCGTACTGGCGCGTCATTGCCGAATGGGGCGTTAAGACATTGTTCACCGCGCCGACGGGGTTCCGCGCTGTGAAGCGAGAGGACCCCACCGGGTCCCTGATCGGCCAGTATGACCTGTCGGGGTTCAAGTACCTCTTCCTCGCCGGTGAACGGTTGGACCCGGAGACCTACTCGTGGGCGAGTGAGCACTTGGGTGTTCCAGTCATCGACCACTGGTGGCAAACCGAGACAGGCTGGCCCGTCGCGGCGAACCTCATGGGCCTTGAACCGATGGTCGTGAAGCCGGGATCGCCCACGGTGCCGGTGCCGGGGTTCAACGTACAGATCTTCGGCGAATCGGGAGAACGCGCGCCTGCTGACACCGAAGGACTCATCATGATCGAGCTCCCGTTGCCGCCAGGCTGCATGGCCGGCGTCTGGGGCGACGAGCAGAAGTTCTTCGACACCTATCTGAGTCACACCCCGGGTTACTACTTGACCGGAGACGGTGGTCACTTCGACGAGGACGGGTATCTCTTCGTCATGGGTCGCGTCGACGACGTCATCAACGTGGCGGGTCACCGTCTCTCCACCGGTGAGATCGAGGAGATCATCGCGTCGCACCCAGACGTCGCCGAATGCGCCGTCATCGGCGTTGCCGACGCGTTGAAGGGACAGATCCCACGTGGGCTCGCGGTCCTGAAGGCCGGTGTTCAGCGTGACCACGACGAAATCGCCGCCGAACTGGTCCAGAAGGTCCGTGACCAGCTCGGCGCCGTCGCGAGTCTTCGTCAGGTTGACATCGTGGACGCGCTGCCCAAGACCCGATCGGGCAAGGTACTGCGCAAGTCCATGCGGGCGATCGCCGACGGCGTCGACATGCCAGTACCGTCGACGATCGACAACCCCGCCACCCTCGACGCGCTTCGTCCGATCCTTCACCCCGAGGGTTAGCCCTCGGGGTGACCGTATCGAGAGAATCGGGCCCGTTCGGTGAACCCTGTGTCGCGATAGACGCGCTGGGCGGCATGGTTCGAGTGGGCGACACCGAGACCGACCCATGGCACGCCCCGCGCGTGCGCGGCACCGACAACGCCGCGCATCATGCGTCGAGCGAGTCCCTGGCCACGGTAGTCACTCGCGGTGGCGACGGAGGCGATGACGTGATAGCCCGATCGCCACTGCGTGAGCGCCGCGACGGCGCTCAGGACCGCTCCGTCCCAGATGCCGTACCACGAGATCACCGACTCCGCCCCGGGCCAGACCGATGAGCGCGGGGCATCTCGTTCGAGCAACGCAGTGATCGCGAGTGCGTCGGCAACCACCACGACGCCGGCGTCGGCGTCCATAGCCTCGGTTCGACGAGTGTAGAAGTCCCAGTTGCTCCGCCGTTGGAGCCCGCCGGCGCAGTCCCCGAGGGTCGAGTCGACGATGAGGCACGTTCGCCACTCGTCGAGCGGACTCGCGGCCGGGCCAGCGCTCAAGCCGAAGGCCTCATCACGTTCGACCGTGAACCACATCGTGTCGCCGTCGCGTTGCGCGCCGCCGAATTGCTCGCGTACGGCGAAGAAATGGAATGGACTCGCGTCGCCGTAGCGTGACGTCGCCCACGACAGGGCCCGGTCCACGTCTTCGGTCTGTTCTCGCACAATCTGATGTTAGGAGTCGGTGGGTGGGCCACGATTTAGCGTCGGGACCGTTACGCGCCTGGTACGAGTGGATTCTCGTCGCAAGTGGCGGTTGGAGTTGAACCCGTTGCGTTCGATATCGTGAGGAATCAGTGCCGCTCACGCGGCTCGGGCGGAGGAGCCATGACGACGGGTCGAATGTCTCGAGAGGCGTTACTTGAATCCATCGAGCGTGATGAGATCGACACGGTGATCCTGGCGATCACCGACATGCAGGGCCGCCTACAGGGCAAGCGGATCGACGGGCGATTCTTTGCGCGCGAGTTCCTCGAGGGCTCAGGCGAGGGTTGCAGTTACGTCCTCGCGTCCGACGTCGACATGCGCACCGTCGATGGCTTCGCCTTGACGTCCTGGGAGCGGGGCTACGGCGACCTCGCATTCGTTCCTGATTTCTCGACCGTTCGCGCAATGCCGTGGCACGAAGCCACCGCGGTGGTGTTCGCCGATGTTCGAACCATTGACGGTGCTGACGTCGCCGTGTCGCCGCGACAGATCCTCCAGCGCCAGGTGGATCGCCTAGACGAACGCGGGTGGGTTGGCTTCACCGGGACCGAGTTGGAGTTCCTCGTCTTCGCCGATACCTACGAAGCAGCATGGAACTCGGGGTATCGGGGCCTCACACCGGTCAATCAGTACAACGTCGACTACTCCATCTTGGGGACTTCACGCGTTGAGCCTCTGCTTGGGCGGATACGACGGTCGATGCGTGGCGCTGGTATGGAGGTCGAGTCATTGAAGGGGGAGTGCAATCTCGGGCAACACGAGATCGCCTTTCGGTACGCCCCGCTGGTCGATAAGTGCGACGAGCACGGGCTCTTCAAACTGGGCGCGAAAGAGATCGCGGCCCAGGAGGGCTACAGCTTGACGTTCATGGCGAAGTTCAACGAACGCGAAGGCAACTCCTGCCACATTCACCTATCGCTGCGCGACCGGGCGGGCGAGGCGGTCTTTGTCGGCGAGGGGACCTACGGATTCTCGCCGATCTTCGAGCACTTCCTCGCCGGTCAGATCGCCTACGCGAGGGAGTTGTCGTTGTGGCTGGCACCCAACGTCAACAGCTACAAGCGTTTCGTCGAGGGGTCGTTCGCGCCGACCGCACTGGTGTGGGGGCTCGACAATCGGACGTGCGCGTTCCGAGTCGTGGGACACGGGTCGTCGGTTCGCGTCGAGTGCCGCATCCCCGGCGGCGACGTCAATCCCTACCTCGCCGAGGCCGCTCTGGTCGCCGCGGGACTTCGCGGCATCGAGGAGTCACTGTCCCTGGCGCCACCGTTTACGGGTAACGCCTACACCGCCGACGCGCCACATGTTCCGACGACCCTCCGAGAGGCTGCCGCGCTGTTCGACGCGTCGGCCGTGGCCCGCGAGGCCTTTGGCGACGACGTGGTCGACCACTACGTCCACGCCGCACGTGTCGAGATCGCCGCCTTTGACGCCGCGGTGACCGATTGGGAGCGATTCCGAGGATTTGAGAGGTTATGAGCACGATTTCCCTAGTCAATCCGTCAACCGAGGTCGAGATCGCGTCGGTGGCGATGCACGACGCCGACGGGGCCGATCGCGCGATCGAACGTGCGACGCAGGCGGCGACGCGCTGGCGTACGGTGACTCCGGCCGATCGCGCGCGACTGCTGCGGCGTTTCGCTGAGGTCATCGACGGCCACATCGAGGAACTCGCCCAGCTCGAGGTCGCAAACTCTGGACACACGATCGCCAATGCCCGCTGGGAGGCCGGCAACGTTCGAGACGTCCTGTACTACTACTCGGGTGCACCCGAACGGCACGCTGGTCGCCAGATCCCCGTGGCCGGTGGCGTCGACATGACTTTCTTCGAACCTCTCGGCGTGGTCGGCATCATCGTGCCATGGAATTTTCCCATGCCAATCATGGGCTGGGGACTGGGTCCCGCGTTGGCAGCGGGCAACACGGTGGTGTTGAAGCCCGCGTCGTTGACGCCCCTCACCGCGATGCGGATCGGTGAGCTCGCATTGGACGCTGGTATCCCCGAGGGGGTGTTCCAGGTCATCACCGGCGAGGGGTCGATGGTCGGCGAGCGATTCGTGACGCATCCCTCGGTGCGTAAGATCTGCTTCACCGGGTCCAACGCCGCTGGTCGCCGGATCATGGAAGGGTGCGCGGCGCAGGTGAAGCGCCTCACCTTGGAACTTGGCGGCAAGAGCGCCAACATCGTCTACGCCGACGCCGATCTCGAGCGAGCGGGCGCCATGGCGCCGTACGCGGTCTTCGACAACGCGGGCCAGGACTGCTGTGCGCGATCGCGTTTGCTCGTCCAGTCATCGGGTTATGACCGGTTCATGGAGTACTTCGAAGCCGCGGTCAAGGCGGTCAAAGTCATCGACCCACGCGACGAGGCGAGCGAGATGGGTCCGCTCATCACCGCGGCCCACCGTGACACGGTCGCCAGCTACGTCGACGAATCAACTGTCGCATTCCAGGGCAGCGCTCCGAGCGGACCGGGCTACTGGTACCCACCGACGGTGCTCGACGGCACCGACCGCGCGGCGCGTTCCTACTGTGAGGAGATCTTCGGGCCGGTGGTCTCGGTCGTGCGCTTTGAGGACGAGGCGCAGGCAATCGCCCTCGCCAACGAGGGCCCCTACGGTCTCTCGGGTTCGATTTGGAGTCGGGACATCGGTCGGGCGTTGCGAACCGCTCGGGGCGTCGAGACGGGCACGCTGTCGATCAACTCGAATTCGTCGGTTCGCTATGCGACCCCCTTCGGGGGTTTCAAGCAATCGGGCCTGGGTCGCGAACTCGGTCCCGACGCGCTGCACTCCTTCAGCGAGGAGAAGAACGTGTTCATAGCAACGGAGGAATGATGGGACGTTTGGAGAAGAAGGTAGCGATCATCACCGGTGGTGCGAGTGGCATCGGACTCGCGACCGCGAAGCGGTTCGCCACTGAAGGGGCCAAGGTCGTGGTCGCTGACCTGGCCGACGACGTGGGTTCGGCGCTCGCCGCTGAAATCGGCGGCACGTACGTGCACGTCGACGTCGCCGATGAGGCGAGTGTCCAGGCGATGTACGCGCGCGTGGTCGAGGTCTACGGCGGTGTCGATGTCCTGTTCAACAATGCGGGCATTTCACCGGCTGACGACGACTCGATCCTTACGACGGGTCTCGACGCCTGGCGTCGGGTCCAAGACGTGAATCTGACCTCGGTCTATCTCTGCTGCAAATACGGCATACCGCTGCTGTTGGAGCGTGGCGGGGGTTCGATCATCAACACCGCTTCCTTCGTCGCCATGTTGGGTTCAGCCACTTCCCAGGTCTCCTACACGGCGTCCAAGGGTGGGGTGCTGTCGATGAGTCGGGAGCTTGGCGTCCAGTTCGCTCGTCAAGGTATCCGGGTGAACGCGCTGTGCCCGGGACCGGTCAATACGCCGCTGCTTCGCGAACTCTTCGCGAAGGATCCCGAACGCGCGGCGCGACGCCTCGTGCACGTACCCATGGGCCGCTTCGCTGAGCCCGAGGAGATCGCCAGCGCCGTGCTCTTTCTCGCCAGTGACGACGCATCGTTCATCACGTCATCGACGTTCCTCGTCGACGGCGGCATCGGGGCCGCGTACGTTACTCCGCTCTAGCGGTTCGTCGATATCTCACCGACAGCGAAGTACTCGCTGAGGTACTTCTCGCCCTCGTCGGGGAAGATTGTGACGACGATGGCGCCGGCGGGGAGTTCGGCGAGGACCTGTCGGGCAACCACGAGGTTCGCGCCAGAGCTCGGACCAACGAGAACTCCGTGTTCGCGCGCCAGCCGTCGCATCTCGGCGACGGCGTCATCGCTGTGAACGGCGATGACGCGATCGACGAGTTCGGCGTTGCGTTGGTAAATGGGCGGTACGAAGCCGTCCGAGATCCCCTCGATGCGGTGCAACGCGATATCGCCACAGACGATCGTGGAGGACTCGGCGGGTTCGAGCGCTACCACGAGGGCCGACGGGTTCGCCGATCGGAATGCCTGTCCGACGCCGATGAGCGTGCCGCCGGTGCCCACGCCCATGATGAATGCGTCCGGTGGTCGGCCCGGTGGCAGCTGAGCGAGGATCTCGGGACCGAGCCAGGCCCGGTTCTCCTCGATGTTCCACTCGTTGGAGAACTGGTGCGGCGCGAAGTAGCCGGGCTCTCGGCCAAGTCGGTCGGCTTCTTCGAGCGCGTCGTTCACGTGGAAGGTCCCGATGGTGCGCAACTCGGCGCCGAAGGCCGTCGAGATCGCGGCTCGCTCGCTGCTGAGCCCCTCGGGCATGATCACCAGCATGCGGTAACCCTTCACCGCAGCGACCATGCTCATGGCATTGCCGGTGTTGCCACTCGACGCTTCCACGATCGTGTCGCCACGATGGAGAAGGCCATCGCGCTCCGCGCGTTCGATGATGTAGCGCGCCATCCTCGCCTTGATTGAGCCCGATGGATTCAGGTACTCGAGCTTGACGAAGACGCCGTCGACGGTGATAAGGGGCGTCGATCCGATCGCATCGAGCACCGTGGTCGCGTGATCAGTGTCCATGTCACTCCTCGCCTGAGGCCACACTACGACGCCGAGGATGCCAGATGACACTTCCAGGGGCGACGCTTCACCGTGCTACGTGGCTCGACGATGGCTCTCGACGTGGTGGTTCGACGCACCCACAGCGACAGCACGCTGACGTGGCGCAGTGACGGACCCCGGTACACTCGGCGCGTGTGGGTACTGGAACGCCTTCGGAGCGATCACGCCGACGCCGTCCTCACATTCGAGACCGAGAACCGGGCTTTCTTTAGCGCCACAATCTCTGATCGTGGCGACGCCTACTTCGAGCACTTCGCCGAACACCATCAATCGTGTTTGAACGAACAAGACGCCGGCGTGTGCGCCTACTTTGTCGTGGTCGACGAAGTTGGCTCAGTTCTGGGGCGATTCAATCTGTACGAGATTAAGGACGGGGCGGCGGAGGTTGGCTACCGCGTGGGCGAACGCGCCACCGGGCGCGGCCTCGCGACCGACGCGCTGCGTGCGCTGTGCGCCCTGGCGCGAGACGAGTTGTCCTTGACGACGCTCACTGCCCGGACAAGCGACGAGAACGTGGCGTCTCAACGGGTCCTCGAGAAGTGTGGCTTCGTTGTCATGGGGCCAGTCGAGGTCGGTGGTCGTCCGGGGCGCTGGTACCGGTTCACGCCGCGGACGCGATGATGGGCTCCATCCAAGACAATCAACTTCCGGGCGATGTCGGCGTGATGGTGGTTGTCGCCTGGGCGCTCACGCTCGCTGTCGTCGGGTTGGCGCTGCTACGACGGCGAGATGTCACCTGACCTTCGGGTGAGGGTGTCAGCGGATAGCACCCGAGGAGCGCGAATCAAGTAACGGAAGATTTGTCGTTGCCGCGTCGGGTGTTTCTGTGAATGGACGCGAAACAGGCGTCGATTCACCGGTTGGAAGTGGTGCGCCGGCCGGGACTTGAACCCGGAACCTGTTGATTAAGAGTCAAATGCTCTGCCAATTGAGCTACCGGCGCAAGTCGAGTCTATACCGCCGTGCCGGTGGCTGATGGGTTCGCTATCGGTGTTGTACGGCCTTGACCTCGAGGAACTCCTCAAACCCGTAAGCCCCGAGTTCTCGGCCGATGCCGGATTGCTTGTAACCGCCGAACGGGGCGACCACGTTAAAGGAACCGCCGTTGATCTCGACCTGACCGGTGCGGATCTTGCGAGCCACCTCGAATGCCTTCTCGTCAGTCGCCGCCCAGACGCCCCCGGCGAGGCCGTACGTCGAGTCGTTCGCGATCTCGATCGCCTCCTCTTCGGTGTCGTAGGGGATAATCGAGAGCACTGGTCCGAAGATCTCCTCTCGCGCGATCGTCATGTCGTTGCGCACGTCAGAGAAGATCGTCGGCTGGACGTAATAGCCGCTCTCGTACCCCGGGGGAGGCGTGACACCGCCGCACAGCAGGCGCGCGCCCTCGTCGATCCCCTTGGTGATGTAATTGCGTACGCGCTGCAACTGCGCGGCGCTCGCGAGCGGACCGATAAGACTCGATCCGGTCACCGGGTCACCGGGCTGCAGACCTTCGGCGGCAGCCACCGCCACTTGTTCGACCTCGGCGAGCCGTGACCGGGGCACCACCATGCGCGTGAGCGCCGAACACGTCTGACCCGAGTTGAGGTAGCACTTGAAAACCCCGTCAGCGACGGCTTTGGGTATGTCCGCATCCTCGAGGATGATGTTCGCCGACTTTCCGCCGAGCTCGAGCGAGACGCGCTTCACCATCTCCGCGGCGATCTGCATCACGCGCTTTCCGGCGCGTGTCGATCCCGTGAATGACACCATGTCGGTCTTCGGGTGGGCGACGATCGCTTCGCCGACGACGGGGCCGAGTCCCGAGATCAGATTGAAGACGCCATGGGGGAGTCCGACCTCGTCGATGATGTCAGCCAGTATGAACGCGTTGAGCGGCGCTACTTCACTCGGCTTGAGCACAACGGTGCAGCCTGCGGCCAGCGCCGCGGCCACCTTGTTCGCGATCTGGTGCAGGGGGTAGTTCCACGGTGTGATCGCTGCCACGACGCCCACCGGCTCACGGAGCAGCGTCGAGTTGCCGACTTCCTCCTTCCACGAATAGTCAGCGGCCCGACGCGCGTTGTCCGCGAAGGTCGCGGTCGGTAGCCCGACTTGGATGCCCTTTGACAACATCAACGGCATGCCGACTTCGTGGGCGATGACCAGTGCGATCTCGTCGCTGCGCTCGGCCAACTTCTCGGAGATTCGTTGGAGGTACTCCGAGCGCTCCTTGGCGCTCGTATTGGACCAGGACGGGAAGGCGGCCGATGCCGCTTCCACCGCGCGGTTCGCCTCGTCGACGGTACCGGCGGGCACCGAACCGTAGGCGTCACCAGTGGCGGAGTCGTAGACCGTGAAGGTCTCGCGAGACGTTGCGCGAACCCACGCACCGTCAATGAAGAACGAGTCACGAGCAATGACCATGAATCCCCCTTTGACCCCGACATCGGGCCCTCAGGGAGAATCTACTCGGACCGGTCAGTCCGGCGTCCGGTGAAACTACGCCTTGACTTGGGGTGAGCGACGGGGGTCGAACCCGCGACCTCCAGGACCACAACCTGGCGCTCTAACCAACTGAGCTACGCCCACCAAGCCTCACCAGTATGGCACAGGGCCGGACTTGCTCCGGTGGTGTGGGTACCGGTGGTCCGTTCAGTACGCTTCGTGTACGCCCCTGTAGCTCAACTGGATAGAGCAGACGGTTTCTACCCGTCAGGTTGCGGGTTCGACTCCTGCCGGGGGCACGGTGAGGTTTTCACGTTTCGGCGTTCACAGTCTTCACGTTTGGTGTGACACACATCAGTGCCATGGTCGTTTGCGGGCCGCCTTCATCTGTCGCTAGTTGAACTCGGGTCT
>JAJZSX010000376.1 GCA_021849435.1 Actinomycetes bacterium
CTGGGCCGCTGCGCGACTGAGTCCGACCCGCTCGGCCAACTCGTCGTCGGAGGGTTCGGCGAGGAACGAGCCGTCGGGAAAGACAATCGTCGGGATGATGCGCTTGCCGGCGTTTCGACTCTCGACTTCGGCGACCAGTTCGGGGCGCTCTTCGAGGTCGATCCAGGTGAAGGGGATGCGGTGCGTCGTGAGGAACTGCTTGGAGCGTCGACAGTCGGGGCACCACGGCGCGCCGTAGACGACGAGTTCCTGGTCAGATTGGCTGGACTGTTCGGTCGTTCCCACAGTTCCTCCCTTGCTACGTCGTCGAGGGTATCGGTCGGGCGGAGACGACTCGGGCGAGGCGGGTCGTCAGACCCGCCTCGCCCGTTGGATCGCGTTACACGCTGAGAGCTGACATCGCCGAGTCGTGACGCACTTCGATACGCCGCGGCTTGGCCTCTTCGGCGACGGGGATGGACAGGGTCAGGACGCCGTCGGCGTAGTGGGCGTCGATCTTCGTGGTGTCCAGGTTGTCGCCGAGAAGGATCTGACGGCTAAACGTGCCGTGCGCGCGCTCGGCCACGAGCGCCTCGACACCGTCGGAGACGAGTGGCGCCTTGCGGTCGGCCTTGACGATCAACGTGTTGTTGTCGACCGTGAGCTCGATCGACTCGGCGTCGACGCCGGGCAGGTCGAACTGCACGAGGAACTGGTCCTCTTTGCGGTACGCGTCCATCGGCATCGTGAGCAGCGTGGTTCGACGCGTGGTCTCTCCCATCATCTGCTGGAAGAGGCGGTCGAAGTCACGGAATGGTTCGGAACGAACAAGAAGCGGCATTGCCGTACCTCCTTACATCAGTCAACGTCCCTTGGGCCGGTTGGCACTCAAGGGCTCCGAGTGCCAATATACCAGGTGGGAGCGGAGTTAGTTTTGGAATTTCCTAAGAACTGGCACGCAGGCCCGTCGGCGGTGGGGTTGCTACTCGGCGCACGACGTGGGGCGACGCCCTCGCCCACCATCCGATCCACCGCTGCGTTGACGTCGTTGGAAGAGGCGTGCGTCGTGGGGGAACATTGGGATCAGCGAACGCTCAGGGGGTCGGTCGGGGCCCCGCGAATGGCGGACTGTGCCGGCGCGCTGACCGCGGGTCTTTCCGACCAGGCATCTTCGCACGTCCGTGTGCTGTCGCCCGCGACCTGCTTCGCTCCTCACCTCAGGACGTCGAGCCACTGGTCGATCGCACGCGTGACGTCGACGTGCAACTCGGCGCTGCGAACGGCGTTGGGGGCGAACATACCGTGGTCCCCCCCTTCAATCTGAGTGACGTCACCACCGATCGTGCGCGCGGTTGTGAGGTCCCACGCCGGGTCCCGTGTACCGCCGATCAGTAGCTGTCGGCCCGAGTTGCGGGCCATTGCCTCGACGACCTCGGGCAGGTGCAGCAGTGGCGTCAGCCAGATGGCGTCGTAGCCGTGGCGCGACGCGTAGTCCGCGCTGCACGTACCCAGCGACTTCCCCACGACCAGCACGCGGCCGTCGAATTCCCCGATCGCCTCCATCAGCTGGGTCCCCACCCAGTCGATCTTGGTGCTGGCGTCCCCGTCAGGCGCGTGCCACGACACAGCGCGAGCTCGCCATCCGTGCTGCACCACCGCGTGACCCGCGAATGTGAGGAGCGGCATCGTCGTCGGGTAGTTCTGGCCAGGAAGCAGGACTGCGAGTCCGACGGGGTTATCCGTCTCGACCGGCCAGTCGACATACTCACTCATCGCGGAGCCTCCAATTCACGTTGCGAGCCGCAGCCAGCGCACCGAAGGGACGTGGGCCTTCGGTTAGTACGTGCACGCTCCTGCCAGCCCACTATGGCACGACGCTCGCTCCAGCGTCTGACCTTGGTCACGAACCGGTGGCGGGCAGTTGACGAATTGGCTACAGGGCCCTCCCCATATGGACCCGTCGCCTCGAGCCACAAAGCGAATCACCGGGTCTGCCCCGACTTCAGGTCACCCCGTGGCGGGGTGTTTACGAAACTCCAACGGCCCTGGTCCACCCAGGTGCGTGAAGGAGTCAAATTCCGCGCTCCACACGTTTTGGGCATTGTGACCACACGCCGCATGTTGGACGGACCACCCCCCCGTCACACCGCCGTTACCGCACACCGCCAGGTTCCTGGCACACCGCCCGAGCACTCGGACCGTCGAGCCCATGTCATACTCTCGTCTTCGCCGTCGTCACCTGGGCCCTACGTGTGATTCAGTTTGGAATAACGGATGTGAAGGTTTACAATTTCTGAGGCACTGAACGTGGCTGGCAGCGACGAGCATGGCACGCCGCACAGTCTTGGGGGTGGAGCGATGATGTGGCCTGGGTGACGCCAGAGGAGTGGTTGAGTGGAGAATGAAACCACGATGAGCGAGGTGGAGACTGCCTACCGTGACAGCCGCAAAAGCCGCTGGCTTGACGGTGTCGGGGTCGGTGGAACCGTCCTCGTCGCTCTCGTCGCAACTTTCTGGGCGCTCGCCAACTTCTGGGCGATGGGATGGTCATGGAGCGGGGCCCTCGGTGGCACCCTGACCACGCTGCTACTCGCAGTGCTGGGCTATAGACACCGCGCCACCTCGCATGCGCGCAAGTTTGACAGGCGACGTCGGAGCGTGTCCCTCGGCGACGAGAGCGGACGCGGGTAGAGAGAGCAACGGTTGTTTCGAACTGGGTGACTATGTCCGTAGTGACGACGGCGGTGGTCGGTGCCCAGCGTCACACGCAGCGTGGGGTATTTTCGTCCCTGGCTCGCGGCAGCTGAGTTGATGGGGTGGTCTTCGTGACCGACCGCCCAGATCTCACGAGCGCGATTGCTCGTCGTCGAAACTCCGCGGGATAGGACGCTGGCATGGATTGAGCCTTTCACTTGGGCCCAATTTGAACAAACGGAAAGGTAACAAAACCCAACGCAGGTCAGTTGCCTTCCGTAGTCTCACGTCGCGACATTCCATCTCGCGGCGTGATTGGTGGGGTCTGCTTCGGAGCGTTGTCCTGGACTAATTCGCGGTGCGTGAGTGGGTGTAGTGGCGGCCAGGGTCGTCAACCGGTAGAAGAGCAGTCCTTGATCTCGCGGGTAGCGTCGGTTGAACCTGATGGTGAGCTCGACGAGATTGACCTCCGGGCGGTCCTCGCCGATTGATCCCTGAAGGGTGTCAAGTGTCAAGTGTCAAGCGCTCGAGAAGCGAAGCAGCGCGATGGAGGCCGAGAAGGACCTCGTGATCCTCGCTGTCCGAGCCCGAGGTGATGTGGCGTTGATAAGTGTAGAGACGGATTGTCGCCACTTCCTGCCTCCGTCAGTGGAAACGATGAGGAATGACCTTGATGGAGAGATCAGGACAATGGCCGCACCAAGACGTGGCGATGCGAACGTCACGAGTTGAATGGCTGCCGTCTGCGGACT
>JAJZSX010000377.1 GCA_021849435.1 Actinomycetes bacterium
CCGGCGGCCCGAGGCCCTTGTCCTCGTAGTAGCGGATCTTGGAGAGCTCGACGTCTGGGAACTCCTCGCGCAAGACGGCGTGTACTTCGCCGATGCGCATCGCACCAACCGTCGGCGTCATGATGTCGCCTCCCAGAAGACGAGCTTGAATTTTCCCACCTGGACCTCGTCGGCCGTGTGCAGGGTCGTCTCCTCGACGCGCGCGCCGTTGACGTAGGTCCCGTTGAGCGAATTGAGGTCTCGCAACGTCACCCGCCCACTCGCCGTGCGCGTGATGATCGCGTGGTGGCGCGAGACCGAGACGTCGTCGAGCAGGAGGTCACTGTTCTCGTGTCGTCCCACTGTCGTGACCTCCTTCTCCAGTTCATATCGCGTGCCCGACGCGCTACCTGAGGCGACCACTAACAGGTCCGTGTGGCTCCCCTGCGGGCCCGCGCTTGCCCCCGGGTGCAGCACTTCTTGCACGCTCACCACGGGAATCGCGATCGTCTCGGGAGAGGCCGAATCGTGTTGCGGGGCGCCACACGCCCAGCAGAAATTCGCATTCGAGTTTAAGATTTCGCCACACCGACGACAGTTCACGCGAGCCACCCTACTGAAGTTCCATCGGCGCCGCCGGACTAATTCGTAGTCAGTGCGCGGTAGGCCTCAGCGTCGAGCAACGCATCCACGGACTTGGGGTCAACGCTGCCGATCTCGCAGAGCCAACCCGCACCGTAGGGGTCCGAGTTGAGCGCTTCTGGTGCACTGCGAAGCGCTTCGTTGACCGTGGTCACGGTCCCCGAAACAGGCGCGTAGATCTCCGACACCGACTTCGTCGATTCGACCTCGCCGATGACGTCACCGGCGCTTACCGCCGCGCCGACTTTGGGCAGATCCACGAACACCACATCGCCCAATGCGTCCTGGGCGAAGTCAGTGATGCCGACGCGAACGGTGTCACCCACTACCTGGGCCCACTCGTGGTCGCGGGAGTATCGCAATTCCTCGGGAGTCTTCATGCGATGAAATCTACTCCAATCCCCGACCCGCGCGACCGGTCCGAAGGGCGCGTTTCGCGGGGGCGACGTAGCCTGCGAGCACCGCCCAGGAGAGCGCTAGACCCGTCACGCCGGCGACCCAGCACGCGCCACGCCCCCACTGCTGCCACAGCGCCAGGGCCGCGTGGTGGTCGTTGCTCGTGAGGAGGAACAGCGGGTACGTGACCATCAGCACGAAGGTTGAGACCTTCCCCCACCAGAGCACGTCGATCCGTGCCGCACCGAGCAGCGCGAGCACGATCGTAAGGCCCGAGACCAACACCTCACGAACCAAGGTCGCGATTGCGAACCACCACGGAACGCCGCCGGCGCTGGCCACTGCTATGAGTCCGGTCATCATGAGGACGCGGTCGGCGACGGGGTCGAGCACCTTGCCGACCGACGAAACCTGATTGATGCGTCGTGCGACGTAGCCGTCGACCCAGTCCGTCGCCCCCAACGCGCCGAGCAGCCACGCCGCATCGGCACGATGGCCGGTGCCAAAGAGCAGCCAGAGGAAGACCGGCAGCATCGCCAGTCGAATGAGGGTGATGAGATTCGGCCAGGTCCGCCAGCCGCTACTGAGCTCGTCGCTCACGACGATGAATCAAGCGACGGTGATCGCGGGGTCGAGGTAGACGTCTTGGACGGCGTGGACCAGCGCAGCGCCCTCGTCAATGGGCCGCTGGAAGGCCTTACGGCCCAGGATCAGGCCTTGGCCGCCGGCGCGCTTGTTGATCACGGCCGTTCGCACCGCAGAGGCCAGGTCGTTGTCGCCCTTGGACTCACCACCGGAGTTAATCAAGCCAATTCGTCCGGCGTAGCAGTTCACGACCTGCCAGCGAGTCAGGTCGATCGGGTTGTCCGTCGTTAACTCGCTGTAGACCTTCGGATCGGTCTTTCCAAACTTCAAGGCGTTGTAGCCGCCATTGTTCTCCGGCTGCTTCTGCTTAATGATGTCTGCCTCGATGGTGACGCCGAGGTGGTTCGCTTGACCGGTGAGGTCGGCGCTGACGTGATAGTCCGCCTCGGCAGTCTTGAACGCGGGATTACGCAAATAGGTCCACAGCACTGTGAACAGGCCGAGCTCGTGGGCCTGGGCGAACGCCGCGGACACTTCACGCAACTGCCGCCCTGACTCCGGCGAGCCGAAGTAGATGGTCGCCCCGACGCCGACGGCACCGAGGTCCGCCGCCTGTCGGACACTCGCGAAGGGAATCTGATCGTAGGTGTTGGGATAGTTGAGCAGGTCGTTGTGGTTCAACTTCACGATGAAGGGGATGCGGTGCACGTAACGCCGCGAGACTGAACCGAGGGTCCCCAGAGTCGACGCGATGGCGTTGCAGTCGGCCGCAATCGCGAGATCGCACAGGTGCGCGGGATCGAAGTACGCGGGGTTGGGTGCGAACGATGCCGCCGCCGAGTGCTCGATGCCTTGGTCGACCGGCAAGATTGACACATAACCCGTCTTGCCGAGTCGCCCGTGGTTGTACAGCGTGCCCAGATTGCGCAGCACCGTCGGCGACCGGTCGCTGGACGCCATCACCTCGCCCATGAAATTTGGGCCCGGTACAGTGAGCATTTCCTTCGGGAAAGCGGTGGCGTGGTGGTCGAGCAGGGTCGACGCCTCGTCACCCAACAGTGCGGCGATGTCCATACGCCTACCCTACAAGATGGCTCCACTGCCCCCGGAGTGCACCGGTGACCGCGTCACTCCAGACCTGCGGTGGGAACGCCAACCACCACTCCTGGCGTTAGCGCAGTGTCCTCGCCAGTGACCCTGGCTACAGCGGTGATGTAGCGCGCGAGGACCTCAAACCGGTCACCGGTCTCGAAGGCGACGGCAAGGTCCCACACACCCGCCCATCGCCCTTCGGCAGTGGCGCCATACTGCGTCATGGGAACCCGAAGCCGTTAGCCCGACTGGCCCGGTACGGGCCCCGCTGTGGCCGCCGGTGACGAGCCCAAGCCGTTACTCGATCAGTCGACGCGCTTCTTGGATACGGGGACAGTTCGACGCTTGCGATTCTTCCGGGGCGCGTCCATACCCAGCTCCGCCAGACGGGACTGGGCATCGTAGGCGTCGGGTTCTGCCAGCACGACGCGGGCGAAGAGCTCGCGTGCCGAGCCCGCATCGCCGGCGCGATCGAAGATGTCCGCGAGCGCGTACCAGAGCCGAACGTGCCGATACGAGGGGTTGTGCAGCTGCTTGGTCCCACCGGCGCGCACAAGCAGGTCGATCGCCTCGTGGAACTTGCGCTGGTCGGCGAGGGCGCCGGCCATCACGATCCGCCCCTCGGTGAGGACATCGGCCGTCGGTTCGCTCGCCTCGAGCTCCTCGAAGGTCTTTTCGACTGCCCGGTACCGACGGTGAGCCCGATCGCAGTCCATGACGAGCGGC
>JAJZSX010000378.1 GCA_021849435.1 Actinomycetes bacterium
CCATGACGCCGACGAGAAGGACGAAGTAGGTTGCCCGTTGGCGCTCTACCGATCGCATCGCCATGTCCTTGGTCCCACCCCGACTCCGCAGTGGATGACCACACCATTACACCGCATGATGTGCGGGGAGGCGAGCGGCCGGCGGAGTCCTGTACCTCGACTTCTTGTGAATTGTGACGCGCGAATATCCCACAGCGACGATGTCGCTACGGTAAAGTTCACGTAACCGGATGATGCCTCGGTGGGCAAATGCCCGAACCGCCCTACTGGGCTAATGGCCTCTACGCAACTCGTAAGACGAGCGACGCGTGGAGGTGAGGTGGTGTCAGAGGCGGTTCTGTTACCGCAGGAGGTCCAGTTCCTCCAGGTCGTGACGATCGCCCTCGGCGCTCCGCTGGTGAGCGGAATGATTTCTCACTTAGAAGCGCGCCTCCAAGGTCGCCGCGGGCCACGAGTCCTTCAGCCCTACTACGACTTGGCGAAATTGTTTCGCAAAGAGACGCTCGTCACCGAGGACTCCAGTTGGGTGTTTTTGGTGGGGCCAATCGTGGCATTCGCGTGCTACTTGGTCGTGCCACTTCTCATTCCAGTGCTCACCAGTTTCCCCTTGCCACTGGGCTACATGGGCGACATCCTCGGTGGGGGATTCCTCCTCGCCCTCGCCGGGTTTTCGGTGGCCCTGGCGGGAACGGAGTCAGGTGCGCCGTTCGCCCAACTGGGGGGAAGTCGAGCGATGACCTTCGGCGCCCTGATCGAGCCGACCATCCTCTTCGTAGTCTTCACGGTTGCTTTGATCACCAGCACGGATCTTCCCTACGCCCTCGCAGCTACTGTACGATCCTCCTCGTCGGAAATGGTGCGTCCGAGCCACGTCCTGGCCGCCTTCGCCTTCTTCCTGGTCGTCCTGGTTGACACCGGTCGCATCCCCGTGGAGACCCATTCTGGAACCCTTGAGTTTGGAATGATCGACGAGGCCCGCACCCTCGAGCACTCTGGGGCCCCGCTCGCGCTTCTCAAATGGGGATCGGCAATGAAGCAACTGATCCTCTACACCATCCTCATCAACGTCTTCGTCTCGCCGTGGGGGCTGGCGGCTTCGGGGAACGCCGGTAACGTCGTCTGGGCCATTGTCGCCCTCCTCGCAAAAGCGGTCGCGCTGGGAGGCGTCTTTGCGGTCATCGACAACCTGTTCTCGAAGTTGCGGCTCTTCAAGATCACTGAATTCATTGCCACGGCTTTCCTCTTCGCGGTCCTCGCCGTGCTCATCTTTTACGCGGGGGGTGGGTGATGCAGGCGGCTCCGTCGGTGTACGCCGGCGTTGCCGACGTGGCCGCGCTGCTGGTCCTCTTGAGCGAGTTCGCGATGCTACGCGCGCCACTCCTTCGATCCCAGGTGCGCCTGTATTCTTTCCAGTCACTGGTCGTCACACTGCTGGCGGTGGACATCGCGGCGGTTCGCCACGTCAATGACCTCTACGCGCTGGCAATCTTCTCCTTCGTTTTGAAGGTTGTCCTTGTTCCGGGTGTGATCCTGAGACTGCTCCGCGATGCGGAGGTCGATCTCGCGGGAAGCTCGGTGCTCGGCGTCGCAAGCATGATCCTTATCGCGATCGGTGTGTCTGCGGTCGGATTCTTCGCGATTGGATCGCTGCACGTGCGCTCGACCGCCTTACCGACGGCGGCGCTGGCGATCGCAGTTGCCGTAGTGCTCGTGGCGTTCGTGCTCATCATCCTGCGCGCCGACGTCGTCTCTCAGGCCGTCGGTTTTTTCTCATTGGAGAACGGGGTGTCCGTGGCGAGCCTCGTGGTGGCGGCCGGCTTGCCACTGGTGGTAGAGGTAGCGTTCCTCTTTGATCTGCTCGTCGCTGTTGTCGTCTTTGGCGTCATAATGCGGGTTCACCACGGCAGAACCAAGACTCTTTCAACTGAAGAACTTGATCGGCTGAGGGGGTAAAGGTGAGTACGCTCCTGCTAGCACTCGTCGCGCTTCCCCTGGTGCTGGCGATCGTTGGCATTTGGGCTCCCGTGGTGGTGTCGCGCTACGGGACGGTGATCGTCGGAGCGGGCGTCTTCATTATGGCGACGGTACTGATGTCAACGGTCGCTCAGGGTCGGTCCATAGAAGTGGGAAGTCTCCTACGCGTCGACGCCTTGTCGGAAGTGTTTCTGATCGCGACGGCCTTCCTCTACGGCGCCACGGCGGTCTTTTGCGTGGGGTACCTGAACATTTCGGACGGGCCCGCGGGGCGGCGATACGGTAGACGCTTCTACGCTGGGCTCAACCTCTTCTGCTGGTCGATGCTTCTGGTTCCGCTGGTGAACGGCTTGGCCCTTTTGTGGGTTGCTATCGAAATCACCACGGTGGTTTCCGCCCTCTTGGTGGCTATCGACGATACCGATGGCGCCACGGAGGCGAGCTGGAAGTACGTCCTCATTGCGTCATTGGGCTTGGGCATCGCGTTGCTCGCCACCATCATCATGTACTACGCGGGCAGCACCGTGTTCGGCGCCGCCTACAACCTCTCGTATACTCGTCTGCTCGCGGGCGCGAGCCACTTCCCACCCGGGGCGGTGCGCCTCGCCTTTACTCTGGCCGTCTTGGGTTTCGGGACCAAGATGGGCCTGGCTCCCGTTCACACCTGGCTGCCCGATGCTCACTCCGAAGCGCCGACGCCCGTGTCGGCGCTTCTCTCGGGAGCCCTGCTCACGTTGAGCTTCTACGCAATCCTGCGCTACTTTCAACTCGCGGTCAAGGCGGTAGGACCGACCTTCCCGCGCACCGTCCTTCTGATCTTTGGGATGTTGTCTCTTTTACTTGCGGCCCTGTACGTTCTCTCCCAACGAGACCTGAAGAGGTTGCTGGCCTACTCGAGCGTCGAGCACATGGGAATACTGGCCATCGGGGCCAGCTTCGCGGCTCCCGTCGCAATTGTGGGGGTGCTTCTTCACGTCCTTGCCCACGCAGCCGCCAAGGGAACTGCCTTCTTCGGGGCGGGATCGGTGGTGCGTAAGTTCCGATCGAAGGACATGAGAGATATTCGCGGTGGCGTCGGCGTGCTGCCGTGGAGCGGGCCGATGTTCGTGGCGGCCGTTCTTGCGCTCTCCGCAATGCCCCCCTTTGGGCTCTTTCGCAGTGAGTTTCTCATCGTGCAAGGCGGTTTGGCTGGATCTCATGACGTGGTGGTCGCACTCGTCGTCGTGTTGGTGACCCTGGCCTTCTTCGGACTGTCTTGGTCGACAACTCAGACCATGCTCACTCCTGATGGCTCCGGCGAGACGGATGGCGTGCCCGGCGTGCCCGGCGCGCCGGACAAGGGCGAGGTCAGCGGATGGATCGTCGCGTCCATGGTCATCGGGCTCGTCGCACTGCTCGTGCTTGGCGTCCATCCACCGGCTGTCCTCGGTGACTTGTTGCAC
>JAJZSX010000379.1 GCA_021849435.1 Actinomycetes bacterium
AACGCCACGATCATCGAGCGGCTCCGCTGAGTCAGCGGTAACGGGTGGCGAGGAAGAACGCCGCGAACATCGCGACGAGCCCCAACACCAGGTACCACGAGGAGACCGCGCCGGGCAGCACCGACAGGTAGTTCAGCGTGATCACGATCAAGCCGAACAGCAACAGGTCGATCAGCATCCACGGATACCACAGCGGGCTGTGATTCGACTCGGGCGGACGCGGGGCGGTGTAGCGACCACTGCGCTCCGGCGCGGTATAGCGACCGACCGACTTTCCCTTGCGCTGCTTGGGTGTGTTGGCCATAAGGGTCGATGTTACCGAATCGCCGCCTCGCTACGGGCACATCGTGAGGTCGACGCTCGTGTTGTAGAGGGCGTAGGAGCCGCCAGGGATGCTCTGGGTGGCGACGGTGCCCGAGGTGCCCGGCGTGGTGCACAACGAGGGATCCGCCGTCGTCACCTGGCCCACCAGGAGGCCCACGCCGGTGAGGGCTGCGCTCGCGGCCCCCTGGGTGTCGCCGACCACCGTGGGAACGACCACCTGGCAGTACCCCGAGGAAGTGACCAGCTCAATCGCCTGGCCGGACTTGACCGGGCTGCCCTCAGGCGGAATCGTCGCGATCACGAGACCCGAGGCGACCGTGTTCGAACACTTCTGAATCGACTGGCTCGCAAGGGTCAGGCCGTCCTGACCCAACGTGGCGGCCGCCTGCAGCGTCGTCATGCCGGCGAGTCGCGGCATCGAGTACGTCTGCCCCGGCGCCAACACGAAGAGCGTCACGGTGTCGCCGGTGTGCGCTGTGGTGCCCGCGGTCGGCGACTGGTTGAATACCGTATTTGGCGTGGTGCCGGGCGGGGCGCTCTGCGTCGTGCTGAGCTTAGGCACCAGCGACTTGGAGACGAGCTCGCTCTCTGCGTCGGTGAGCGACATGCCCGTTAGGTCGGGCACTGTGACCGGCGGCGCACTCTGACCCAGGCTGACGCGCAGGGTGACCCCCTGGCCCTTGGTCACTGTGGCGCCGGCCGCGGGACGCGTGAAGATCACCTGGCCGGCCGGATACTTCGACGCGACCTGGACCGTGGTCTTCACCGTCAGACCGTCAGCGGTGAGCGTCGCGATGGCGTCGGAGACTTTCTTGCCCACCACGTTGGGCATCGAGGTCGTCGCAGGCGACTTGTTGGCGAGGGCGAAGTAGCCGAGTCCGGCCGCGGCAGCGAGCACGACGACGACGAGGGCGGCGATCAGCCCACTACGCCCGCCCCGTCGGCGCACGTCTGTGCGCGGACCGGTCATGATCGGCACCGCCTGGGTGCGCTCACCGGGCGAGACGGCCGAGACCGCGCGCGTGGCGTCAGCGCCGAAGAAGGCCACGTCGCGCTGAGAGGCGCGCACCGGCTGGCCCTCGGAGAAGCGCAACAAGTCGGCGCGGAACTCATCAGCGCTCTGGTAGCGCTGGGCGGGGTTCTTCGCCAACGCCTCCATGATGATCGCCTCAAGGTCGTGGGGAACCGTCGAGGAGAACTCGCTCGGATGCGGCACGGTGGAGTGCACGTGCTGGCTCGAGACCTCGACGGGAGAGTCGCCGATGAAGGGCGGGCGCCCTACGACCATCTCGTAGAGAACAACGCCGAGCGAGTAGACATCGCTACGCCCATCGACGGCGGCGCCCTCGGCCTGCTCGGGTGAGAAGTAGGTAGCGGTTCCCATGACCGAACCGGCCTCGGCCAGGTGATCCTCGGCCGCGACCGCCTGAGCGATGCCGAAGTCGGTGACCTTCACCTGGCCGTCGGCGGTAATGAGGATGTTGCCGGGCTTGACGTCACGGTGCACGACGCCGTTCTTGTGCGCGTAGCTCAACGCCGCGGCCACGGGCGCGACGATCTGCGCCGAGCGGGCGGCCGTCAGGGTTCGAGATCCGCGCAAGACGTCGGCGAGGGAGGTGCCCTCGATCAGCTCCATGACAATGAAGTAGGTGCCGTCGTCTTCGCCCCAGTCGAAGACCGGCACGATGTTGGGGTGCGACAGGTTCGCGGCCGCCTGGGCCTCGCGACGGAAACGCTCGACGAAGGCCGAGTCGGCTGACAGCTCGGGGTAGAGAATCTTGAGGGCCACCGCCCGATTGAGCAGCAGATCCTGAGCTCGATAGACCATGGCCATTCCGCCACGCGCGATCAGGTGCGTGACCTGGTAACGCGACGAATAGATTCGGGGGTCGCTAACGGGCTCCATTGCCGTTCTAGCCTAGGCCTTTCGACTTCATGACCGCCCTCATGACGGGCACGTGGTCGACGTGCCGGTTGCGGGCTTGCCCGATTGAATCGCGAGGGCGCCCTCAATGATGCACTTCATGATCGGACCCGCGACGGAAGAGCCCGTTTGCGAGACGTTCTGGAATGGCACTACCACCGCGACCGCGACCGTCGGGTGGCTCGCCGGGGCGAAGGCGATCATCCAGTCGTCAGTGTTCTTCGCGCTGTTGCCCGTCTGGGCAGTACCAGTCTTGGCGCCGACCTCGTCGGCGGGGAGGAACCATCCCGCCGCGGTGCCATATTTCGCGACATCGACCATCAGAGGCAGAATCCGCGCGGCCTGAGCGGGACTCAGGGGCTGCTTCCATACCGAGTCCTTGTAACGCGTCACGATCGTGCCGTCGGGCGCGGTGATGTAGTCCATCAGGTGCGGAGTCATGATCGCCCCACCGTTCGCGATGGCCGCGACCACCAGCGCATTCTGCAGGGCGGACTCGCGCACGTTCTGCTGGCCGATCGCCGAGTAGGCGACCCCCGGCTGATTGGTCACGAACGACGACGCCGGCGGGAAGTAGCTCGGCAGCGTGTTGGGCAGATCCAGGGGTGGCGTCGAGTTGAAGCCGTAGGCGTTGGCGGCCGACGCCAAAAGGGCACCGCCGAGGTCGAGGCCGAGCATCGCGTAGCCGGTGTCGCACGAGGGCGGCAGCATGGCCTGGATGTCGCCGCCGCAGCGGCCGAAGCCGTAGTTCGAGAGGGTTTTGTTGGACTGAGGAAGCGGGATGGAGACCACCGCCGGATAGTTCTTGTACCAGAGCTGGGGCTTGCCGCGCAGAACGGCACTCGTCGTGACGATCTTGAAGGTGGACCCTGGTGGGAAGGTCTGCTGGACCGCCATAAGGCCCAGTGGCGGGAACCCGTGCGCGTTGTTGGTCGTGTCGGTCTTCCAGGCCGCCTCGGCGACCTTGAAGATCGGCGAGGTGAGCGGTGCCGGGTTGTAGTACGGGTTCGAATACATCGACAACACCGCACCGGTCTGGGGGTTGATGGCGACGACCGCCCCGTCGCGACCCGCGAGGGCGCTGCGTGCGATGCGCTGCAGCGCCGGCTCCAGGGTCAGGGTGATCGAGTCGGCGGCGCTGGTGGGCGCCAACACCTGGGCGAGGGT
>JAJZSX010000380.1 GCA_021849435.1 Actinomycetes bacterium
CGCGGACCACACCCCAAAAGGTCCAGCCGTTCGCCGCGCCACCGCTGCGCGCGGCGGAGGCGGCGGATGAAGGTGACGCGTACTCGTGTCCCTGGTAGACGATCTGGCCGGGGGCGTGCACGATCGCTTCGGCGGGCCACTGGCCGTTGAGGCTGACCAAACGGTCCTTGTGCTGCAGGAGGCCCTTGGCGAAGAGATCGCCGAGCGAGACGCCCGAGGTGTTCACTCGGGTGCGCGGGTTGCGCTCGACGGCCGCAATCTCGGCCTCTTCGGCAGTCTCGTAGCCGAGGAGTCGCAGGGCGTGGGTCACGCCGCGCGCGATTGCCCACAGGCTCGTCTGGTCCCACGGGGCGACGGTGTCGTCGCCGGGATTCTGGCGATTCGACGGCTGGGCGTAATAGGAGTTGGTGAGGAGGCTGTAGACCTGACCCTCGAGCCAGCCGATCTCGGCGGTGTGAAAGGGCTCGCGTTGATTGGAGACGACGAGCAGCGCCCGCCGCCAACTGTCCTTCGTGCTTGCGTGGCGCAGCACGCGCCCCTTTACTACGCCGGCCTTGCCGACGTAGGCACCCCAGGTGCCGTCGGCCGCGACGGGGTCGAGCAGGACGTAGATGCCCGAAACGTCCCATTGGTCGGAGAGTCGCGCGATGAAGTCGCGGTGGACGAAGGCAAGGCGCAGGGCGTGGTTGCGATCGATCAGTTCGATGGCCTCACCGGGCGCATCGGGCACAGGCACCGTGAAGGGGAAGATGTCGACGGACACGCTTTCGAAACTACTCCGCCGCCACGACTAGGGCGTCGGACGTGCACTGACGAGACGTCTTTCTCCGATGAGTCTCTCGCGCGGGTTCGAGCGTGAACGTTATCGACGTCGTCGTGCGCCCTCGGCGCGTCTCAATTGGTGCCCAGGCTGAAGAACCGTTCGAAGAATGCTTGGAGTTTCTCGATCGCCACTCGCTTCCTCTCCCCGTAGCCGCCAGAGGCTGAGAACTTGGAGAGGGGAGGCAGGATCTTCGTCACGGCGGTGCCGGCGGTCTGGATTCCCCCGTCACGGAAGGCCGAAGCGATGAAGTCGCGCGTCGCCTCGGCGCGCAGGGACTCCTCGGCGATGATGCGATCGAGCTCCTCGGTGCGCTTGGCCTCGAGGTAGGCGCGCCACTGGTCGTCAACGTTCCCGAGCATGCTCACCGATTCGACGAACTGCTCGATAAGGTCGCGCTTGTTGCGCAGTGTGGGGCTCGCCTCGACCGCGCGGCTGATCGACGCGCGCACCTCGGCGTCCTCTCCGGCGCCCTGGCCCTGGCGGAACTTCTCGACCAGCATCAAGATGTAGTCGACGTTGATCTCGACCTGCTTGATGAGCTCGATTTCGAAGACTACGTCGTCGTTAATGGACTCGCGGTCGGCCGTTCGCTCGCGGCGGAATTCGGCGTAGAGGTCGAGGTAGACGCTCTGGTAGTCCTGGCGCTGGCGCTCGCTCAGGATCTCGTGACCCGAGAAGTCATCGAAAGACGCGAGGATGTTCTGGAGTCGCAGGATCGACCCGAAGAGCGCGACGAACTCCTTCTGGGCTGATTCGCCAATGATGGGGCTGCCGATCGGATAGGTCTGGACCAGGTCGGCGGCCTTCTCTGCGTACTCGTTGTAGTAGTCCTGGTAGGGCTTGAGCAGGACGATGCTCTGAGCTTCTCGATTGCCGAACAGGGCAATGGCGTCGTTGGTCTCTTGTTCCAGGTTGCGAAACGAGACGATGTTCCCGTAGGTCTTGACCGAGTTGAGGATGCGGTTAGTGCGCGAGTACGCCTGAAGCAGGCCGTGGCTGCGTAGGTTCTTGTCCACGAAGACCGTGTTGAGCGTCGTCGCGTCAAAACCCGTGAGGAACATGTTCACCACGATCACGAGGTCGATCTCGCGCTGCTTGAGGCGTAGCGAGAGGTCCTTGTAGTAGTTCTGGAACTTGTCAGCGGAAGTGTCGAAACTCGTGGCGAAGAGTCCGTTGTAGTCCGCGATGGCCGAGTCGAGGAAGTCGCGCGAACTCGCGTCGAGGGCCGACGGGTCGAAGTCCTCCTCGTCGAGCGCGCCGTCTTCGATCGCCTCGTTGACGGCGAAGCTGTAGATGAGGCCGACCTTCAGACGTTGCGCCTCGGGCCGGGCGGCTTGCTGGTTGCGAAAGGCGTCGTAGTAGGTCTTCGCCGCGGTGATCGACGACGTGGCGAAGAGGGCGTTGAAGCCTTGGAGGCGCTTGCCGTTGAGGGCGTAGTGCTCGGCGCGGCGCGTCTTTTGATCGAAGTGCTCGAGGACGTAGCTCGTCACCTGCCCGATGCGCTCGGGCGCGAGGAGGGCCCGTTCGGTGTCGATGGCGGGGACCTTCTTGTCGGCAACGTTCTCAGGCGCTTTGATCGTGTTGACGTAGTCGATGCGAAAGGGCAGGACGTTCTTGTCGTTGATGGCGTCGACGATGGTGTAGGTGTGCAGACGCTCGCCGAAGGCCTGTTCGGTCGTCTTGAGCCCGGGGCGACCCCCACTGTTCGCGTTCAGCGCGAAAATCGGCGTTCCGGTGAAGCCGAAGAGGTGGTAGCGCTTGAAGGCCTTGGTGATGGCCGAGTGCATCTCGCCAAACTGTGAGCGGTGGCACTCGTCGAAGATGATGACCACGTGGCCGGCGAAGATGGCGTGTCCCTTGTTCGCGTTGATGAACGTCGCCAGCTTCTGGATGGTCGTGATGATGATGTGGGCGTCGGGGTCTTCGAGCTGTTTCTTCAGCACTCTGGTTGACGTATTTGAGTTGGCGGCGCCCTTTTCGAAACGGTCGTACTCGCGCATGGTCTGGTAGTCGAGGTCCTTGCGGTCGACGACGAAGACGACCTTGTCGACGTCGGTCAGTTTCGAAGCGAGTTGGGCAGCCTTGAAGCTCGTGAGCGTCTTGCCCGAGCCCGTCGTGTGCCAGACGTAGCCGCCGGCCGCCGCGGTGCCCAACTGCTTGTAGTTGGTCGAGATCTCGATCTTTGACAGGATGCGCTCGGTGGCGGCGATTTGATAGGGGCGCATCACGAGCAACATCTTGTCTGCCGTTAACACGCAATAACGCGTGAGGACGGCGAGCAGGGTGTGCTTGGCGAAGAACGTCTTGGTGAAGCCCGTTAGGTCCTGGATGGGGCGATTCGTGGCGTCGGCCCACCACGAGGTGAACTCGAAGGAGTTGGAGGTCTTCTTCACCCGACGCGAGCCGGCGGTCTCTTCTAGGTGCTGGCGGCGCGTGGTGTTGGAGTAGTACTTCGTGAGCGTGCCATTGGAGATGACGAAGAGCTGCACGTAGTCAAAGAGACCCGAGCCGGCCCAGAACGAGTCGCGCTGGTAGCGATTGATCTGATTGAAGGCCTCGCGGATGTCGACGCCGCGGCGC
>JAJZSX010000381.1 GCA_021849435.1 Actinomycetes bacterium
ATTGCTCGTTGACCACGCCCGGCCAGTCGCGGGACTCTCGGCGAACGACATTTCGGTCTGGGGGATGGCACTTAACGGTGTGGCGAACACGTGGCGCTCGGGCTTCGGAGTAACGGCGGGCGGCGGTTACGTATACGTGGCTGGTCCCATGACCGTGACAGAACTCGCACAGGTGTTGGTGCGCGCGGGCGCAGTGCGCGCGATGGTGCTCGATATGAATCCTCTGTGGCCGGTATTTGCGACCTATCGCCCTTCGCGCGTCAATGGTTTCGCTTCGCCCGCGAACGGGACCGATCTCTTGTCTACGATGCTTCAGAGTCCTGCCCGGTTCTTTCAGCCCACCTACAGTCGCGATTTTGTCACGATGTCGGCGCGCTGATGCTCGCTCAGTACTGAGCGGATACTTCCGTCGTCCGTGGTCGGCCATAATCCCGCATTGAGAAACTCGACAATCTCATCACGTAAGGCGGTCGCTCCACGCGACAGGGTGTGTCGTACGTCGCGCACGAGGCAGATTGTTCGTTCCATCACCTGATCGTCGATGTGGATCACGTGCAGGTCGTTGTTCATTGTCGCGACGATGCTCGGCACGATGGCGGCCCCGATCCCTGCTGCGACGAACGAGTGCGCAGTTGCCATCTCCGCGCCGTCAATCGCGATCGTCGGGGCGAATCCGGCACTCTCGAAGGCGGCAAGGGTGGCTGCGCGCACGTCGTAGCCTTGGTGGAACATGACCAGCGGTACGCCACGCAACTCACGAATCGCGATGGTGTCGCGCGTGGCGAGCTCGTGGTCGACGCCGACCACGACCACCATGCGTTCGATCGCGAGCACGGTCTGCTCGAGGGTTTCGTTGACGAGCGGTCCGACAACCAGGGCGAGGTCGAGGGTCCCGGCTTCGATGGATTGGGCGATCTCTTCGGAGTGGCGCTCGACGAAGGAGATCGAGACGTTGGGGTAGTGGGAACGGAACCGCGCGAGCACGAGCGGTAACAAGGTGGCCCCAATGCTCGGGGTCGTGCCGATCGTGACGTGACCGCGGCGTAGGCCATCGAGTTCGTCGGCGCCCTGGAAGACCTCGTCGACGCCGCGCAGCACGCGACGCGCGAATGGCAGCAGGCTCGTACCTGCGTCGGTCAGGGTGATTGGGCGCCGGCCGCGGTGAAAGAGCGAGACACCCAGGACCTGTTCCAGGCGGTGGATCTGGGCGCTGATTGAGGGTTGGGCGAGTCGCAGCTCGTCGGCTGCGGCGGTGAACTGACCCTCATCGGCTACGGCGACGAAGCAACGCAACTGCTGGAGTGTGAGATCTCGGGCGCTGAACATAGGGCAAACCTATCAAAATAACTAGAGCAATCGATTGGAAATCTGTAGTTGGGAACTTTACATTGGGGATATGCGCACATTCAAGATGATTTCAGCCCCCGTGCTAGTTGGCGTGCTCACCGTTTCGGCGATGGGTGTTGCCCCCAGTGTGGGAGCCACCACTATCCATCAGTCCACTGCCAGCGTCGCCGCTCACGCAGTGAAGCCCAAGATCGTGAAGGTCGCCTTCAAGGGGGCCTACAAGGGAACCATAGCGATGCTGTGGTCCTCCACGGGCGTCAAGGCGACGGCAGTGACCGGCACTGGTACGGCAACGTATCTCGGAAAGAGCAAGCTCGCGGGAACCGGTTCGGCGCCCGCGTCCAACACCTGTGACCCGCTCACCGGTACGGGCACGCTCGTCGGCTCGGGCAGCAAGCTCGTGCTCAAGATCATCGCACCGTCGACGTCTCAGGCCTGCGCTGCGGGCCAGGCGGCACCGACGTCGGTGAGCGTCAAGGGAATCGCCAAGGTCCTGAGCGGCACGGGTAGGTACAAGGGCGTCACGGGAACGTTGAAGTTCTCCGGGTCATTCTCGATCAAGTCCACCACCGCGGGATCCAGCGAGACCGACGCGTTCAGCGCTGCGCTGAACGGCGTATTGAGCATCAAGAAGTAGTGCCCGGACTAATCGATAGAGGAGGAAGAAGTATGAAGCGAGTAGTAGCAGCCTTAACCGCGGGGGCCCTGTCCCTGAGCGGAGCGGCCTTAGTGGGAATGGGAACGGCGTCCGCCACGGGCACCACCACGACCACGGCCGCCCCGACCACCACAACCACGGCCGCCCCGACCACGACCACCACCCTCGGCCCGCCGATTCAGGGCACCGCGAACGTGCCTATCTACATGAACGTTGACACGGTCGTCGGCGGTGGCGGCACTGGGATCTTGAAGGCGCCGATCGGCTGTGCGATGACTAACGAGTTCTACGTCGGTCAGACCGTGGTATTTCGCATGTCAGGCGTCAACGTCGCCACCGGCGGGACCCCGCTCACGCCGAAGAACGTGATCAGCGCCAATGTGGTCGTCCCCGGTGTCGCGACGCCGTTCCCGATGAACTATGGCAACCACGGCACCGTGGCGTTCTGGACCTACGGCTGGAACACGACGGGATATCCGACACTGGGCGTCGTCAACTTCCAGATCGTGGTGACCACCAAGGCCGTCCCGGCCGTGACCAAGCTTCACCGCGTGAAGATTGGCAAGCGCTACGTCATGCGGCGCTACATCGTCAAGCCGGCCGTACCTGGTAAGTCCTACACGTACACCCAGGCTGGCACGGCGACACCGTCCCAGCTCACGCTGAACGCCATCCCGGCGGCTTGAACCTATGGCTGCGGCGTCCTCGGACTAGTCCGAGGACGCCGCGCCGTACCACCGACACTCGTATCGCTGGCGCGCTAACCCTACTTCCTTGAAAGGGAAATCATGATCCTGACCCGTCACGCCACAAGAAGGGCGATGGTGATAGTCGCGACAGGGATTCTCCTGCCCCTCACGGTCACAGCAACCAACAGTGGGGCGGCCGACACGACCTCCACCTTGATACCGACCAACCTGGTCGCACCGGCGATACCCAACGTGCCCGCGTTACCAGGTCCCGTCACGCCGACCTTCACGCTCAGCCCGACCATGGGTAACCTGACGGTCTCACCCAACCAGGGGGTCGAAGGCGCGCCACTGACCATCTCGGGAAGAGGGCTGCCCGCGTCGACGAGCGTCGCCATTACCTGGTCGACGTCGAGTGTCACGTGGGTCCTGAGCCCCCAGCCCGACACGGTCAACTACCTCGGTCGGACCTCGACGAACTTCTTCGTGACGCTCGCCACGGTGACGACCAACGCCAGTGGCTCGTTTAGCTACGCCACGACGGCGCCGGTCGACTTCGGCGGGACCCACGACATCTACGCGGTCGTGAACAACGTCGCGGTCGACCACGCCGGCTACGAACTCCTGCGCACACTCACCGTCTCGCCACGCAGCGGTCCGATCGGCACGCCCATCCACATCACCTACACCGGAATGGGCG
>JAJZSX010000382.1 GCA_021849435.1 Actinomycetes bacterium
GTCACCGACCACGATGTCTTCGAGCAGCGTGACAAGGACGCGTCTGCCGATGGTTGCCGACGCGCCACGGTACTCGTCACGAAGTGTCGCGAGACCCTCTTCGTCGTCGAGCAGGCCACGACGTCCCTCGACTTCCTCGAAGACGATGTCCGCGAGCGCACGCGGCCACAGGGTCACGCCCGCGCGTTGTCGCACGCTGGTCGCCGCGAGGCCCGGCGGGTACTCGGTGAGGTTGACGCCGACGCCGACGACAACGGCGGGCGGAACGTCGGTCACCAATTCGGCGAGCAGCCCACCGAGCTTCTCGTCGTCGACCACGAGGTCGTTTGGCCACTTCAGCTGCGGCCGTACGCCACTGAGGCGCACAAGTGCCGCGCGCACTGAAAGCGCCACCGTCGACACGGCCCACGACGCACCGCGAAGTGTCGGGGGCCTTAGGAGCAGCGAGAGCAGCAGCGCACTGTCGGCGGGCGCCTCCCAACTGCGGTCCAGTCGTCCCCGACCGGCTCGCTGGAATCCCGCGAGGATGGCGCGCCCCTCGGGCGCGCCCGCGCGGGCCTGCTCCACGAGCCACGAATTGGTCGAATCGATGGACGTCACGTCCTCGACCTGCCAGATCATCGAATCCACGCACAGACTCTAGGGTCGAGAGGCCGAGTGGTAGAAAAGGACAGTGCTGAGACGGAGGAACGCGTGTTACAGAAGGTCCTAATCGCCAACCGTGGCGAAATCGCCGTGCGGGTCATGCGCACGTGTCGTGAGCTCGGCATCGCGACCGTGGCCGTCTACTCCGAACTCGACCGCCACGCGCTGCACGTACGCCTGGCCGACGAGGCCTACGCGCTCGGCGGCTCGACCGCCGCCGAGAGCTACCTCAACACCGAGGCGATCCTCGCGATCATCGAACGCTCCGGCGCCGACGCCGTGCACCCCGGCTACGGCTTCTTCTCGGAGAACACCGACTTCGCGCGCGCCATCACCTCACGCGGGGTCACGTTCATCGGACCGCCGCCTGAGGCGATCGAGGTCATGGGCGACAAGATCTCCTCGCGGCTCGCGGCCGAGCGCGCGGGCGTGGCCGGCGTGCCTGGTCGCAACGAGACGCTCCAGCACGCCGACGAGGTTGTGGACTTCGGTCGCGAGTTCGGGTGGCCGGTTGCCATCAAGGCCGCGTACGGCGGTGGCGGGCGTGGGATGAAGGTCGTGTCGGGCCCCGACGAGGCGGCCGCGGCCTTCGAGAGTGCCCAGCGCGAGGCGCTCAGCTACTTCGGCCGTGCCGAGTGCTACGTCGAGCGGTACCTGACGTGGCCGCGTCACATCGAGATGCAGGTCCTCGCCGACACCCACGGCAACACGCTCTGGCTCGGCGAACGCGACTGCTCGGCCCAGCGTCGCCACCAAAAGCTCGTCGAGGAGTCGCCGGCCGCTAACTTCCCCGACGCCGTCCGCGTCGCCATGGGCGAGGCGGCCGTCAAGGTCTCGCGCGCGTGCGGCTACGTGAACGCCGGCACGGTCGAGTTCCTCTACCAAGACGACGAGTTCTACTTCCTCGAGATGAACACCCGGCTCCAGGTCGAGCACCCCGTGACCGAGTTGGTCACGGGACTCGACCTCGTCGAGTGGCAGTTGCGCATCGCCTCGGGTGAGGCACTGCCCTTCGGACAGGACGACGTACGTCGAGACGGGCACGCCATCGAGATCCGGATCAACGCCGAGGACCCCGCCGGCGGCCGCTTCTCGCCGTCGCCGGGGACGATCACCGCGTTCCGCCAGCCCGCGGGACCCGGTGTGCGCCTCGACGCCGGCTACGAGGCCGGCGACACGATATCGCAGTACTACGACAACCTCATCGGCAAGCTCATCGTCTGGGCCCCGGAGCGCGAACGCGCTCGGCAACGGATGCTGCGCGCCATCGAAGAGACGACGATCGAGGGTGTGGCGACCACGCTGCCGGCCGACACCGTCATCCTGTCGAGTGACGACTTCGTGAACGGGACCCATTCCACCAAATGGGTCGAGGAGACCCTGGACTTCTCGGGGATCACGAGCCCCGCGGCGACCGGCGCCATTGCGGCCGACGGACTCGTTCGCCGCGACGTCCTCGCCGAGGTCGACGGGCGGCGGGTCACCGTCGCGCTGTGGCTGGACGACGCCGGCGACGACGGGTTGGGCAAACCGACGAGCACCGCCGCCAAGCCCCGCCGCCAGCACCACGCGGGCGTGGTCGGGAGTGGCTCGGGCACCGTCTCAGTGCCGATGCAAGGCACCATCGTCAAGGTGTCGGTCGAAGTCGGCCAGTCGGTGAACGCGGGTGACACCCTGGTCATCCTCGAGGCGATGAAGATGGAGAACGCCGTGGGCGCCGAGAAATCGGGCGTGGTCACCGCGATCAAGGTCAAGCCAGGCGACGCGGTAAGCGCCGGCGACGTGGTCGCCGTCGTCGAATGACGCCGCGGGATCGAGCGACCACGGCCGTCACCGCGGCCCGCCAGGACCTGCTCGACCTGAGTCACTTCATCCACGCGAACCCCGAACTCGGCTACGAGGAGTTCGTGAGCGCCGAGGCGGTCGCCCGGGCAGCCGAGTCCCACGGCTTTACGGTCGAACGCGGGATCGCCGGTCTCGCGACAGCCTTTCGCGCCTCGGCCGGACACGGGTCGCTGCACGTCGCGCTGTGCGCGGAATACGACGCGCTGCCCGACGTCGGTCACGCCTGCGGGCACAACATCATCGCCGCCGCGTCCCTCGGAGCGGCGATCGGTCTCGCAGCGGTCGCCGACGAACTCGACCTCACCGTCGTGCTGCTCGGAACCCCCTCCGAGGAGGGAGGCGGCGGCAAGATCGACCTCGTGAATGCGGGCTACTTCGACGACGTCCACGTCGCGATGATGGTCCACCCCTGGCCGAGCGACCGGCTCGATGCCGCGTGCCTGGCCGTGGATCATTTCGACGTGCGCTACGACGGCCGTGAGGCCCACGCCTCGGCCGCCCCCTGGGAGGGCATCAACGCCCTAGACGCGCTGACGATTGCCCAGGTGTCACTGAGTCTCCTGCGTCAACAGCTACGCCCCGGCGACCAGATCCACGGCATCGTCGTCGAGGGCGGATCGGCCGCCAATATCATCCCGTCGCGCGTCGTCGGACGCTACATGTGCCGGGCGACCACGATCGACCGGCTGGCCGAACTGCGTGAGCGGGTCGATCGGTGCTTCAGCGCCGGCGCACTGGCGACTGGGGCCTCACTGACCATCACCACGCTCGGCAGCGCCTTCTCGCATATGGAGTCGGACCCCGACGTCCTTCGCCACTACCGCAGCGCGGCGGAGTCGCTGGGCCGGAGTTTCGAACTCGACGATCGCGGCGAACCGGCGCCCACGCTCTCGACGGACATGGC
>JAJZSX010000383.1 GCA_021849435.1 Actinomycetes bacterium
GAAGTGATCAACGAACTCGCCAATCCCCGAGCCCTCGAACATCGACTGAAGGAACTCCGCCGACTCCAACGCCAGCGTTGTCGTCGCACGCGTGGTTCACGACAGTACGCCGAGACCGCGGCCAAGATCACGCGCCTGAACGCAGAGGTGGCCCACTTACGCCAGCACACCATCCACGTCTTCACTACCAACCTCGCCAAGACCCACGGCGTGATTGTGGTTGAAGGTCTCGATGCGGCGTCACTGTTGCAACAAAGAGGTCTGTCCGGTGCACGTTCGCGCCGTCGTGGTCTCTCTGCGGATTCCGGTGAATTCGGCCACTCAGTCTGACAGTTTTCGGCCACCCGGTGAGGCGGTCGGAGGTCGCAGTGCGACCGACGCTGTCG
Source organism: Actinomycetes bacterium (assembly GCA_021849435.1). The sequence goes on from JAJZSX010000383.1 coordinate 387, forward strand.
TGAGTGGTTGTCCTCTCTTCACCTCCTTCTCGGTCATCGTAGAGCAGTCCATCGCCGGGCTCGGCGACGCGTTATTCACCTGGTTCTTGGGTGGTGGTCTTCGTGCGGCGTCGCGAGTCGCCCGTGAGGGTGACGCGGTGCGCGTGCTCCAAGAGACGATCGAGAATGGCGTCGGCGACCGTTGGATCACCGAGACCCTCGTGCCAGTGACTCACCGGCAGCTGTGACGTGATGATCGTGGACTTGGTGGCACGATCCTCCACCACCTCGAGCAGGTCCGCCGCCTGGTCGTCGCTGAGGCTGCGGATGAGAAAGTCGTCGAGCAGCAGCACGTCACAGCGTGCGAGTGAGTTCATGACCTTGCTTAGTCGTCCGTCGGCGCGCGCGAGCGCGAGGTCGTCGAGTAGTCGAGGGACTCGCACGTAGATCGCGCGGTGACCGTCACGGATGGCGCGCTGGGCGAGAGCGCACGCGATGAACGTCTTGCCGACGCCGGTGGGCCCGAGCACGATCACGTTGTGGTGGTGCTCCACCCACCTGGACTCCACCATCGACAGGAACGTCGCCTTGTCGAGTCCGCGGGTCGCGCTGAAGTCGATGTCCTCGATGACCCCGCGGCTGCGCAGTTTGGCCTCCTTCAAGACCCGTTCGAGCCGTCGGTTCTCTCGCTGGAGCAGTTCGCGATCGACGAGCAGCCCGAGGCGGTCCTCGAAGCTCATCGCGGCGTAGTCGGGGTGTTCTCGTTGCTCGAGTAGCCCGCTCGCCATGGCGGGCAGGCGCAGGGTCCTTAGACCGTCGAGCGTGCTGTAGTGCAACACGTGATGCTCCTTCATTGGTAGTAGTTCGGTCCTCGCAGGTTGTGGTGGGTGACGCGAGCGCGAGGGGGTTCGCGTCGAAGGGGTTGCTGGTCGAGTCCGTGCTGGAGGATCGAGGCGACGGACTTGTAGCTAAGGGCGTGCAGGGCGAGTGTGCGCGCACAGGCGTCCTCTAAGCGCGTCGCGCCGTATTTCTTCTCGAGGCGCAGCACGCCCAAGGCCGAGCGGTAACCCTGCTCGGGGTGGGGTCGGCTCGCCATCAGCGCCTCGATGAAGGCACCCGTCGCGGGACCGTTCTTCGCCGCCCAGGTGAGCATGCGCTCGGGGGTCCACTCGAGGTGGCGCCGGTGCGAGGCGGGCATGTGATTCGGGTCGGTCGTGTGGCGACTCTTTAGGTAACTGCGCGGGTGACTGGCCACGCGCCTGTTGTTCGTGAACACCTCGATCGTGCTCGCACTCGCGCGAACCTCCACGACCTGGCCGGCTAGTTGGTAGGGGACGCTGTAGTAGTGGCGCTCGAACTCAAGGTGATAGTCGATGTTGATCCGCGCCATCTTCCAGGTGGCGAACTCGTAGGGCTCGTTGGGTAGGGGGCGCAGCGCGGGTTTATCGAGCTCGAGGAACAGTGAGCGACGCGAGCCCTCCATCTTCTTGAAGGGCTTGTCGTTGACGCGCGTCACGAGACCCGCGATCACCTCGTTGAGTTCGGCTAAGGAGGTGAAGCGACGGTGTCGCAGCACGGCGATGATCCAGCGCTCGACGAGCTGCACCCCAGACTCGACCTTGGCCTTGTCGCGTGGCTTGTAGGGCCTCGCGGGGATGACGACGCACCCGTAGTGCTCGGCCATCTCCTGGTAGGTGGCGTTGGGGTCGGGCTCGTAGCGATGGGACTTGCTCACCGCCGAGCGCAGGTTGTCCGGCACGAGGACCTCGGGGCAGCCGTCGTAGAAGGAAAAGGCGTGGCAGTGCGCGTTCACCCAGTGCAGCAGTTCCTGGCTGCGCAGCGCCTCCACGTAGAGGTAGGAGGAGGCGCCGAGGACCGTGACGAACAGCTGTGCCTCAAAGGCCACCTGCAGCGTGGTGGGATCGTAGATGGGGATGGTGAGTCCGGGAAAGTCGACGAAGAGCTTCTCGCCGGCCTTGTGGTCCTGGCGCATCGTGACGCCCAGGTGCTTTCGCCACGCGCGATAGAGCGCACAGAACTGGGAGTAGGCGTAACCACCGGGGTGTTGCTCGAGGTATTCGAGCCAGAGCAGATTGAGCGTGACCCCCTTCTTTGCGAGTTCGCGCTTCACATAGTTGAAGTCGGGCTGGGGACGGATCGGCTCCTTGGCCACCGGGCGAAAGAGCCGAGCCTCTAGCTCGGTGTCGTCGAGCCCGTTCGCGACCTCCCAGGTGATCTCGGCCGCCAGCGCTCGCATGACGAGATCGTTCACGCTCGAGCGCGGCACCGACAGGCTCAGCGCGGCCGTTCGACGGCTGACGTTGTCTCGCAACACGAGACGGAGAACATTGCGGATCTGGCGCATGGTTGTATGGGGACGGGGCATCGGCAACTCCTCTTGGACTTGGTCGTTCAAAGAAGAATTGTCGATGCCCTTCGACTCACGCGAGCGCCGTGCACAACCTCCGAGGGTGGCCGAAAACTACCGGAACGGGTGGCCGGAATCAATCAGAACGGGTGGCCGAAAACTCTCGGAATCGCCAACGGAGATGGATGCGAGAGAGTCAACCACTATGACGTCGAACCTCGGCACGGTTTGGCGCCACTGAGGGCGACTCATATCGTCGGGCCTTGGGCTCGAGGACGTGACCTACGCCGGACATTGACATCCATCAGTTGGGTCGCTCTGTGACCATGCGACCGAGGGCTCAACGAACCGGTCAAGATTCCCAGAGCACGTAACGAGGAGTCGTGTTACGTTGCAAGAGGGACGTCCAGACAACCGCATCCTGCTAACACGCGAATAGTTCGAGTGATGGAGGCTGCCGAGTGGGTCTGGGTGATGATATTGATGACGCGAGTCGTGGCCGCGAACGAGGGGCTCACTCTGAAGTGACGCCATTGCCCGCGCGCGACGTCGTGCCTCGTCGCCTTTCGGCTCGAGTGCTCGTCATCAACACACTCAAGCGAGCAACGGGTGATGTCTCGACGTTGCCGGTGGACTTGATTGGGCGGGTCGGCCGGTC
>JAJZSX010000384.1 GCA_021849435.1 Actinomycetes bacterium
CGTCGATTTTGATTATCTACTTGGTGGTCTTCGGGGCGCTCTATTTCTTCTACCTCCGGCCGCGTAACAAGAAGCAGAAGCAGGCGCGCCTGGCTGCGCGCAAGGTCGAAGTGGGCGAGCGTGCCCAAACGATCGGCGGATTCGTCGGTACCGTGGTGCGTAACGACGCGGACATCATCGTGCTGCGCAGCGCGAGCGGGGTCGAGCTCGAGTTCGTGCCCTCGGCGATCGCGAGACGCTTCGATCCGGCTCCCGTGACGAGCGACGAGCCGACCGCCGAAGGCGACGAGCAGTAATGGCGGGAACCGTCGGTTCTCGACGATCGTTGATCGTCAGCCTGGTGCTGACGATCGCGGTCGCTTTCGGGGCGTTGATCACGACGCTGTCCTTCGGGTGGGGGCCCAAGCTCGGCCTCGACCTCGCCGGCGGACTCTCGGTCGTCTACAAACCGGCGACCCCCACCTCGACAGCGAACATGCAAGAGGTCGTCACGATCCTTAACAACCGAGTGAACGGACTCGGCGTCTCGGGCGCGACGGTGAATCTGCAGGGTAAGAACGTCGTTGTGAGCGTGCCCGGCGTCACCGACGCGCGCACGGTGCTGAAGGCCGTCGGCCAGACGGCCCAGTTGCTGTTCCGTCCGGTGCTCTGCCAGGCTGGACCAGCCTCCAAGCACGCCAAGCCGGTGAAGGTCGTTCCGAGCTGTGGCGCGAACTACCTCATGACCGCGGCCAACCTGGCCGTGAACACCAACACCCAGGCCCCGACTAACAACATCGGACTCGACCCCAAGTACACCAACATCGCCTCGACGTCACCCCAGAACGACAACAAGAACGACACGGTCATCCTTCCCGCACTCGGCTCGAACGGCGTGCGCTACGTGCTCGGGCCGGCGCAGTTGACCGGTCAGGCCGTCAAGACCGCCCTCGCCCAGCAGGACCAGGTCGGCGCGTGGGTCGTGAACTACACGCTCACCAGTTCGGGGAGCCCAGCGTGGGACCGGGTCGCCCAGGCCAACTTCCACGCCGAGCTCGCCATCGAGCTCGATGGCGTTGTCCAGTCGGCGCCCCTGATCCAGCCGGGCCAAGCCACGTTCAGTTCGTTCAACGGTCAGGGTCAAATCTCGGGGTCCTTCACCGAGTCCTCGGCGAAGAACCTGGCGCTCGCGATGCAGTTCGGTGCGCTGCCGGTTCGACTCATTGCGCTGACGACCCAGACCGTCTCGCCGACCCTCGGGCACAGCGCGCTCGTCGCAGGTCTCGGTGCGGGTCTCGTCGGACTTGGCCTGGTGCTGCTCTACACCATCGTCTACTACCGTCTGCTCGGTCTGGTCATCGTGCTCGGACTCGGGGTCACCGGCGCGTTGCTGTGGGCCATCATCTCCGCGCTCGGCCATACCGCCTTCGCGCCGAGCTTCACGTTGGCTGGTGTCACCGGATTGATTGTGTCCATCGGTATCACGGTGGACAGTTACATCGTGTACTTCGAACGATTAAAGGACGAGGCCAGGGCTGGCCGGTCCATTCGAACCTCTGTTGACCGGGGGTTCCGTTCGGCGTGGCGCACGGTGCTCGCCGCCGACACCGTCAGCCTGCTCGCGGCGATCCTGCTCTACCTGATCGCTGTCGGTGATGTGCGTGGCTTCGCCTTCTTCCTCGGTCTGTCGACGCTGCTCGACATCGGCATCACGTGGTACTTCACCCGGCCCCTCGTGATCTTGCTGGGCCGCCGCAGTACCGACGAGACGAGTGCGTTGTCCATGGCCGCCGGTCTCGCAATGGGAGCATCGAATGAGTAGCGCGACAGCAACGACCACGGTCTCGACGCCCGGACGTCTGAGTAGGATCTATCGCGGCCTGACGAAGGTCGACTTTGTCGGACGGCGCAAGATCTGGTTCAGCGTCTCCATCGCAATCATCGTGCTTGGTATCGCCTCGTTGTCGATCCGCGGGTTCAACCTCGGCATCGACTTCAAGGGCGGCAGTTCGTGGGAAGTGCTCGCGCCGAACACCTCGATCAGCGCGGTCACCTCGGCGGTGGAGCACGCGGGGCTCTCCCAGCCGGTCGTTGAGAAGCTGGGCACGGACACCTACCAGGTCTCGGCTGACATCAACTCACTCTCGAGCACCCAGCAGAACGCCGTGACCAACAAAGTGATCAGCGCCATGGCCCGGCTCGCGAAGGTGGACGCGAACCAGGTGTCCACGAGCAACGTGGGGCCGACGTGGGGCGGTCAGATCACCCGTCGCGCCCTTGAGGCGCTGCTGGTGTTCTTCATCGCGGTGATCATCTACATCAGTGCGCGTTTCGAGCCCAAGATGGCCCTGGCGGCCTTCGTGGCGATGATTCACGACCTCTTGATCACGATTGGGGTCTATTCGCTCTTCGGATTCCAAATCACGCCGGACACCGTGATCGCGGTGCTCACCATCCTCGGGTACTCACTCTATGACACGGTGGTGGTCTTTGACCGCGTACGCGACAACACCGGCTCGGTCTTGAAGGGCGGCGAGCTCACCTACAGCGACATGGTGAACCTCTCGATGAACCAGACGCTGGCGCGCTCGATCAATACCTCGCTCGTGGCGATCCTGCCCGTGCTGTCGGTCTTGATCGTCGGTGCATACATCCTCGGTGCGACGACGCTGCAGGACTATGGGCTCGCCCTGACGGTCGGGCTCATCAGTGGTGCCTACTCGTCGATCTTCATCGCGAGCCCGCTGCTGGCGATCCTGAAGGAGCGCGAGCCGCGCTACGTGGACCTCGCAGCACGAGTCGCGTCGCGGTCGGACCACCACATATTCAGCCCCGCCGAGGCGGCGAATCTGTCCAATGACGGTACGCAGCGCTCGACGCGCGCGGCGAGCGCGACCAAGTCCGCGGGGGTCCAGGCCCGAGCGCGCAAGCAGAAGCGGCGATAGTCGACCGGTAGGCTGACGCCATGGTGAGCTTGACGTCACGACTGTCGACGGATGCCGCCCTGGTCAGTTCGGTCGATCGGGTGGTGGCGCGCTTCAGCGAGCACCACGCCGACGGCGACGTCGAGATCATTCGTCGAGCCGGACTGGCGGCCATCGCCGCCCACGAGGGCCAGTTGCGACGCACCGGCGAGCCCTACGTCACCCACCCGATTGCGGTGGCGGGGATCGTGGCCGACCTCGGCCTCGACGCGCCGACGATTGCGGCGGCACTCTTGCACGACGCCGTCGAGGACACTGGCATGACGACGAGTTGGCTCGCACGTGAGTTTGGCGAGCAGGTGGCGGCGGTCGTTGACGGGGTGACGAAGCTCGACCGCCTCGAATTCGATTCCAAAGAGGCCCAGCAGGCCGCGACGATCCGCAAGATGTTCATCGCGATGGCTCGGGACTGGCGAGTACTGATCATT
>JAJZSX010000385.1 GCA_021849435.1 Actinomycetes bacterium
CGTGCTTCTGTAATGTTCGCCTATGGCCGAGCCGATCGACGTCACCCTCTTGCCCGACGGGGCGGCGCTGCTCGACGACGACGTCTTGGTCGGTGGCGTGTCGTTGCGCGCACTCGCGAAGGCCCACGGGACGCCGCTGTTCGTCTACGACGAGGCGACGCTTCGCGCTCGCTGCCATGAGGCGGCGAGCGCCTTTGACGACGGGGTCGCCTTCGCGTCCAAGTCCTTCCTGTGCGGGGCGATGGCCCGGGTCGCACTCGAGGAGGGCCTGTGCCTGGACGTGGCGACCGGCGGGGAGCTCGACCTCGCGCTGCGGGCCGCAGTCCCGGCCTCGCGGATCATCATGCACGGCAACAACAAGTCCGCGAGCGAGCTCGCCACCGCGATCGACGTCGGCGTGCACCGGGTGGTCGTCGACAACTTCGACGAGATCGACCGACTCGGCCAGCTGGTCGGTGGCGGCAGCGACCTGCACTGCCTCGTGCGCATCACGCCGGGCGTCGAGGCGCACACCCACGAATTCGTTCGCACCGGCCAGGAGGACTCCAAGTTCGGCTTCTCGGTCGCCTCCGGGGACGCCCGGCGCGCGATCGAGACGCTCGGCGCGCTGCGCGGGGTGCGCGTGCACGGCGTGCACAGCCACATCGGCTCACAGATCTTCGAACTCGACGGCTTTCGCGAGACCATGGCCATCGTCGCCGACTTCACCCGTGACGACGATTTCGACGAACTCTGCGTGGGCGGCGGGCTGGGTGTCGCCTACATGGCCGGCGAGCACGCACCCTCGATCACGCAGTGGGCCGCGAGCCTGCGGGCGAGCGCGGTGGCGAACGGGGTGGACCCGGGGGTCCGACTGACGGCCGAACCCGGTCGAGCAATCGTGGCCCAGGCGGCGCTCACGCTCTACCGCACCGGGACCCGCAAGCGGGCCGCGTCACGGACGTACCTCGCGGTGGACGGTGGCATGAGCGACAACCCCCGCCCCGTGCTCTACGGCTCGGGCTACGAGGTCTTTGACGTCGCTCGGCCCCTCGACGTGCGCCCCCAGGCCGTGCGCCTGGTCGGCAAGCACTGCGAGAGTGGCGACGTCATCATCGACGAGGCCTGGCTGCCCGACGCGACGGGCATCGGCGAGCTCGTCGCCACGCCGGTGACCGGTGCCTACGGTTACGCGATGGCGTCGAACTACAACCGGGTGCCGCGCCCGGCGGTGGTCTTCGTGCGCGACGGCGAGGCCCGGGTGGTGCTTCGACGCGAGACCTTCGAGGACCTCGCGCGACTCGAGGCGTAACGAGACCCCGTCACCCACGGGTTAGCCTTGTCCGATGACCACCCCGGTGATCCGCGTCGGCGTCATTGGCGCCGGCTACGTCGGTTCGGCCTTCGTTGGACTGCTACTGGACGATTCACGGCACGACGCGCTCGTTGACGCCGCCACGGCCACGCTCGAGGTCGTCGCGGTCGCGGTGCGCGACCTCGACAAGGGGCACCCGGGGGTACCCGCATCGCTCCTCACCACCGACGCCGCGGGCCTCGCGGCGTCGGGTGACATCGACATCCTGGTCGAACTCGCCGGGGGACTCGAGCCCACGCGCGCCTACATCGAGTCGGCCCTCAGCCGCGGTGTCTCGGTGGTGACCGCCAACAAGGCCCTGATAGCCGAGCGAGGCACGGCGCTCGCGCGCCTCGGACACGAGCACGGGGCCGATCTCTTCTACGAGGCGGCCGTCGGTGGCGCGGTGCCGATCCTTCGTGCGTTACGAACCTCGCTCGCGGGCGAACGGATCGAGCGTGTGATGGGCATCGTGAATGGCACCACCAACTTCATCCTCTCCCAGATGACCGCCGAGGGGTCGGACTATGAGACGGCGCTCGCCCAGGCCAAGGCCCGCGGGTACGCCGAGGCCGATCCCACGGCCGACGTCGAAGGGTTCGACGCGGCGGCCAAGGTCCTCATACTCGCTTCGCTCGCCTTTGGCACCGAACTACGCGACGAGCGCATCACGCGCCAGGGCATCTCGGGGATCAGGTCGGTGGACATCGAGTTCGCCCGACGCGCCGGTTACGTCATCAAACTGCTCGGCGTGGCCGAGCGGGTGGGTGAGCACGGGCTGTCGCGGCGTGTGCACCCCACGATGGTCCCCGTCGACCACCCCCTCGCCGCCGTGCACGGCCCGATGAATGCCGTCTTCGTCGAGGGCGCGGTCAGCGGGCCGCTGATGTGGCTCGGTGAGGGGGCCGGCGGCGCGCCCACGGCCACGGCCGTGCTCGGCGACGTGCTCGACGCGGCGCGCAATCGCGTGAGCGGTCGCCACGACGTGCCGTTCATGGTCGACGACACGCTCGAACGTGTGTCCGCCGGCGACCTCGCGAGTGTCTTCTACATCTCCCTCGACGTCGCCGACGAGCCGGGCGTGCTCGCGAGTGTGGCGAGTGTCTTTGCCAAGCACCGGGTCTCCATCCAGTCGATGGAGCAGTTCGGGGTCGGCACCGAGGCGCGGCTCTCCTTCGTCACCCACCACGCGCTCGCGCGCGACGTGGACGCGACGATCGAGGAGTTGGCGAAGATCGAGTCGGTCGACTCGGTCGGGGCGTGTATACGAGTGATTGACGGAGGGAACCCGTGACCGGCTGGAACGGATTGCTGCATGAGTACGCCACGTGGTTCAACCTCGACGGGGTCGACGAGGTGGTCACCCTCCAAGAGGGCAACACGCCACTGATCCGCGCGGACCGGCTCTCCGAACGCTTGTCGGCGAACGTGTACTTGAAGTTCGAGGGACTCAACCCGACGGGCTCGTTCAAGGACCGGGGCATGACGATGGCGATCACCAAGGCCAAGGCCAACGGGGCCAAGACCGTGATCTGCGGTTCGACCGGCAACACCTCGGCCGCCGCGGCCGCGTACGCCGCCAAGGCCGGCATGGACTGCGTGGTGCTCGTGCCCGACGGCAAGATCGCGTTGGGCAAGCTCGCCCAGGCGATGGTCTACGGCGCCAAGATCTTCCAGATTCGGGGCAACTTCGACCAGGCGCTCGACCTCGCGCGTGAATTGACCCAGCACCTGCCGATCACCATCGTGAACTCGATCAACCCCGATCGGATCGAGGGCCAGAAGACCGGTGCCTTCGAGATCGTCGACGTGCTCGGGGTGGCACCCGACATCCTTTCGATCCCCGTGGGCAACGCGGGAAACATCACGGCCTACTGGCGCGGGTTCATCCAGTACCACGAGGCCGGGCGGATCGACAGCCTGCCGCGCATGTGGGGCTTCCAGGCCGCCGGCGCCGCACCGATCGTGCTCGGTCACCCGGTCGAGCACCCCGAGACCATCGCCACGGCGATCCGTATCGGGAATCCGGCGAGCTGGGTTCCGGCGCTCGAGGTC
>JAJZSX010000386.1 GCA_021849435.1 Actinomycetes bacterium
GGGCAGCCCGAGGTGGGCGCGGGTCGTAAGCGGTGCCAGCGGATGGGCGTGAAGGTAGTTAAAGGCCTCGGCGACGACCGGGGCAGCCGCCTCGGAGCCGTAGCCACCCTCGGCGATCACGCAGACTACGACGTAGCGGGGATGGTTGGTGGGCCCGAAACCCACGAACCACGAGTTCGGCGCGAGCCCTGGGGCGTTGCTCGCCGTACCGGTCTTGCCTGCCAGGGGGAAGCTGGCCAGCGAGAAGTGCAGGATCGAGTGGAACGTGTAGTAGGCGGTTCCACGCGGATTGGCGATGACACCCGTAAGGCCCTGAAGGATCGGGTCGCGCACACTCGGAGGAAGGTTGACGTGTCCCAAGACGCGCGGAAGGTACCGCTCGATCACCTTGCCGGTGGGGCTGACGACCGCCGCGGCGACCTCGGGTGCGTAGCGCGTGCCCCCGTTGGCGAAGGTCGCGTAAGCCTGAGCCATCTCGATCGGGGTGACCGCGGTCGTGCCTTGGCCGAAGGCCATCTCGATGTTGTCACCGGTGTACCAGCTCACGTTGGGGAACGCTTTGGGCGCGGCCGCGTGCAGCTGCTGGCGCACCAAGGGAGAGTCAACACGACCCTGGACCTCGTTGGGCAGGTCGATGTTGGTGTACTGGCCGAGTCCGTACTTGGCAGCGACGTTCTGGATCGGCGTCTGGCCGTAGCGCTGCTGCTGAGACCAGAAGAGGTATCCCAAGTTGTAGAAGTAGTAGTCCGAGGAGACCGTGATCGCCGTGGGCAGGGTGATGAGTCCGGCGCCCGAGTATTGGTCGTCGTGGAAGAGGCACCCGTGCGCGCCCTGGAGACAACCCGGCACCTTGAAGACGCCCGTGTCGTCGACGACCTTGTTCGCGGGGAAGATTCCCGTCTGGAGCTGCGCGGTGGCCGTAATCATTTTGAAGGTACTTCCGGGCGTGTAGAGACCTTGGATGGCGTAGTTGTTGAAGGCTCCCTCATTAAGAAGTTGGTGGAACGTCGTCTCCGAGAGGCCGTTGACGAAGGAGTTGAGGTTGTAGCTCGGATAGCTCGACATGGCCAACACCGCGCCAGTGTTGGGATCGAGCACCACCGCCGCGCCGTTGGGCGCCTTGGGATGGACGTGACTGACTGGATCAATCGAGTGGCGCACGGTAATGATGTCGGCGGCCAGATAGGAGTCGAGTGCCTTCTGGAGGCCCTCGTCGATGTTGAGCACGACCGAGTTGCCGCTCACGGGCGGCTTAGTCACGACCGAGCCCAGGATGTTGCCGAAGGCATCCACGGTCAGGGTCCTCGTGCCATCGACACCGCGCAAGTAGCGCTCGTAGTACGACTCAATGCCGGTCTTTCCGATCTGGGAGTTCGTCTGATAGCCCTGGTTCGGGTGAGCCGCGATCTCAGCACCGGTGATTGGGCCGACGTAGCCGAGCACCTCGGCCGCCGTGAGGCCGCCCAGGGGGTAGGAGCGCGTCGAGACGTTCGAAACCGAAACGCCCGGAAACTCGCTCGGATGTGTCTTGATGAATTCAACGACGCGCGCCGGGGCGTTGGTCAAAATCGGCGCGGGCTGGTACGGGTCATACTGCAGGTTGTTCAGTGCCGCGTTGATCTTGGTGATGCTCACCCCGGTCAGCGCCGACAGGGCACCCTTAATCGAGGGGTCGAGCGCAGCCTCGGCGCGCGAGAGCTGAACCTCGGTTGTGATGACGTTGGTCACCAGGGGGTGCCCGGAGCGATCCAGTATCAGGCCCCTCGGCGCGGGAATGGTGCTTATGCGCAGGGAGTTGGCTTCGACGTTGGCCACGCTCTGGGAGTAGTTGACAATCTGCAGGTTGAAGAGCCGGTAGATCAAGACCAACAAGAGCACGAAGAAGAAGATGCCGATGACCATCCAGCGACGCTCCGGCCGCGAGCCGATCTCTTCGGGCGAAGCCACTAGGTCCCGGATCCCGACGGTCCGCGGCTCGTTGATCGATCGACCCCGTCCCCGAAAGGGATTGAGCGTGACCCACGGCCGCCAGAGCCGTGAGAAGAGCGAGCCCGTGGGCCGTTCGCGCCAGGACTTCTTCATCGGCGCATCGCGGGAGAGAGCCGCGTGACCATGCGCCCGAGGCGTGCGGTGGGCCGGGCAAAGACGGCGAAGGCGATCGCGTTCACCCACATCGCGTTGAGCACGCTGCCGCGCCAGAGCGAGAAGTTCAAGACGACGGCGCCCAGGAACACGTAAAGAGCCGGCGCGAGCAGCCCGACGATTGCTCCCAGAATCGGCGTGACCCACCAGGCGGCCGACTCGAGGTCGCCAACGCCCTCTCGGCCAAGGCGAGCGGCGACCCACGCGACGAGTCCTCCCACCACGGCGGTCAGCCCGAAGGGCGTGATCGCGTGAGCATCCACGCACAGCCCCCCTACCCCCGCGACGACGACGCCGAGGGTGGTCGAGCCGGACAGGCCCACCGCCAGCGGCCAGAGCCACACCGCCATGACCACTACGCCGGCCACACGTAGGTTCGTCAGCACCGCCAGTTGCACGCCCACGATGAAGAGGGTCACGACGACTGCCGGTACCAACGCGCGACTCACGTCGAAGGCTCCCAGAGCACGACGTCGACGTAGAAGAGGTTGGTCAAATTAGCCGTTGGCGCGACGCCGACATCGTAAGTGGACGCACCCGGCGTCAGATTCACGTGGGTAACCCGCGCCACCGGCAGACCCAACGGGTACAGCCCGCCACTGAGCCCGTCGGTGAAGAGGACCGTGCCGGGGCGGATCGAGGAAGTGAGCGTCACCGCGGACGCGCCCATTGCGTTGTTCAGTCCATGGCCACTGATCACGATCGACGTCGAGGAGTTCTTATACGTCACGCCGATCGCCGAATTGGCGTCGGTGATGAGTCGCACGGTCGAGCCGTGGGGCGTCGTCGAGATGACGGTGCCCACGAGTCCCCCGTTGGCCACCACCGGCATTCCCGCGAGCACACCGTTGTCGCGTCCGACCGAGATGTCCAGCGTCGCGGCGAAGCTCGTCGGCGCGAGCGTCGTCACCTGGGCGGCGACCACGGGCAGGGATCCCACGAACGGCACGTGGAGCTGGGTCGTCAACTGCTGGAGCTGACGCTGCATCGCCCAGGTCTGGTTGAGTGCCGTCTGCGCCTTGCCGAGTTCGTAGCGCAATCGCTGGTTCTGGGCCACAACGTCGGAGTAGTTGATCGCGCCCGCAAAGAGGTGACCGACGGGACGGGCAATTTCATTGACCGTCCAGCTAAACGGCGAGACCACGAGGTTGATGACGCTGCGCAGCCCCGACTCGACGCCGACCGTTAGATAGAGCAGGGTTGCGGCCAACGTCGCCGATACCCCGAGCGTCCAGGCTCGCCGC
>JAJZSX010000387.1:0-2531 GCA_021849435.1 Actinomycetes bacterium
TCTTGCCGAAGTTGCCCGCGATGACCGCCTCGTAGGCGGCCGCGCCGACCCGCGTGGCCCAGATCCGGTCGTGTGCGGTCGGACTGCCACCGCGCTGGAGGTGACCCAGGACCGTGGTGCGGACCTCGAAGCCCCCGTGCTCGTCGATGCGTGACGCGACGAACTGACCGACTCCGCGGGTCGCGAGCCGCACGCCGCGGACCCCTTCGGTGGAGAGTTCACCGAGCTCGGTGCCCCCGAGCGTACGCAGGTTGACCCCCTCGGCGACCACGACGATGGAGAAGGCGTTGCCCGCGCTGCGACGTCTGACGAGGTGCGCGACGATGTCGTCCATCGTCATCGGGAACTCGGGGATGACGATCAGGTCGGCGCCGCCGGCGAGGCCGCCGAGCGCCGCCACCCAGCCGGTCGCGCGACCCATGGTCTCGACCACCATCACGCGGTGGTGCGAGGCCGCGGTCGTGTAGAGGCGGTCGAGGGACTCGGCCACCAGGCTGATCGCGGTGTCAAAGCCGATGCAGTAGTCGGTGCCGAGCAAGTCGTTGTCGAGTGTCTTGGGCACGCCGACGACCGGTGCGCCGCGCTCGGCCAGCCAGTTGGAGATCCGCTGGGTCCCGTCGCCGCCGATGGCGACCAAGGCGTCGAGGTGCTCGCCGATGGTCGCAAGGACGGTGTCGCGGCCCCCGGCGGGATTGTCGAGGTCGTAGCGTGCGGTTCCGAGGATGGTGCCGCCGAGTCCGACGATGCCGCGGAAGTCATCAGCGTTGAGTCGGCGGCCGGCGAAGGGTGTGGCGAGGCCGGACCAGCCATTGGCGATGCCGATCACCTCATGGCCATCGCGCAGCGCCATCAGCCCGATGGCGCGAATCGCCGCATTCAGCCCCGGCGCGTCGCCACCGGCTGTCAGGACTCCAATGCGCATGTCCCCTCAATCGCTCGTCGTCCCCGTCACTTTAGGCGAACCGAAGACCCGGTCCTCGTGACACCGCTACCGAGAAATGGCCCGGGCATTACGTCTCGTTCACCTGGCGTTCACCTGCGTTGTTTACGCTCGTGGCAACTCGTGAAGTGTGAGGGCACATGGAAGAAGTTGTCAGGCGCGACGTCGATTCGAAGCGGATCGCGTCAGTGCTCACTGAGCTCGACCCCGACGCCAATCGGCCGACCAACGTCATCGAGACCAACGGGTTGAACCTGCACTTCGGGGCCAAGGCGATTCTGAACGGTGTCAACATGGCCTTCGCCCGCGGGACGATCACCGCACTCATCGGGCCCACCGGTTCGGGTAAGTCCACCTTCTTGCGCACGATCAACCGGATGAACGACCGGGTCTCCGGATTCCGCCACGAGGGTGACGTTCTGCTCGACGGACAGAGCATCTGGGCACCGTCCCAGGACCTGCTCGCCATCCGACGTCGCGTCGGCATGTTATTCCAGCGGCCCAACCCGTTCCCGATGTCGATCAAGGACAACGTGGTGGCGGGCGTGAGGGCGCACGGCATTGCCAAGGGCAAGCAGCTCGACGTGGTCGCCGAGATCCGTCTGCGCGAGGTCGGACTGTGGGACGCGGTCAAGGACCGGCTCAACGAGTCGCCCTATCGTCTCTCGGGGGGACAGCAACAGTTGCTCTGTCTCGCTCGCGCGCTCGCCGTGGGTCCCGAGGTCCTCTTGCTCGACGAGCCGACCTCGGCCCTCGACCCCCTCTCGACGGAGTCCGTCGAGAACTTGATGCGCACCCTCACCCCGGCGCTGACGCTGATCGTGGTCACGCACAACCTGGGCCAGGCGCGCCGGGTCTCGGACAACACGATGTTTTTCTACGAGGGTCGTCTCGTGGAGCACGGACCGACGAGCCAGGTCTTCGATCACGCCCGTGAGACTGACACGGCGCGCTACGTGAATGGATTGATGGGTTAATTCGAGTTTTTCGAAATTACGCAGAAATCAGTTTGCTCTCACCGCTGGGACACACGTAGTTCACTTGGGCTGCGTACCGTGACTCCATCACCTACTAGGAGGAATGTTGTGAAGTTGACTATTCGTACGAGCGTTCGACTCGCGTCGACGTTCGCGATCGCAGGGTCGATCGCCGTGGCGGGTCTGACGAGCGTCGCGACCGCCAGCACCAAGCACAAGGCCAAGGCCAAGTCCAAGCCGGTTGCCATGTTCACCGTGGAGAAGCCGGCACCGGCCAACCTCTCCGAGACCGGGAGCACCTTGCTCTACCCACTCTGGAACCTGTGGGCACCGGACTACCAGGCGGCCTACCCCAAGGTGACCGTCAGCACCGCCGGAACCGGTTCGGGTACCGGCATCGCCGACGCGGCGAGCGGCACCGTGAACATCGGCTCGTCTGACGCGTACCTGTCACCGACGACGCTCGCGAGCTCGCCCAACCTGTTGAACATCCCGCTCGCGATCTCCTACCAGGTGATCATGTACAACATCCCCGGCGTCACGGCGCACCTCAAGTTGAACGGCACGGTCTTGTCCAAGATCTACCTCGGCAAGATCACCAACTGGAACGACCC
>JAJZSX010000387.1:2541-3384 GCA_021849435.1 Actinomycetes bacterium
ATCGCGGCGCTCAACCCCAACGTGAAGATCCCGTCGTTGCCCATCGTGGCCCTGCACCGCTCCGACGGCAGTGGTGACACGTTCTTGTTCTCGCAGTACCTGGCGCGCCAGGACGGCTCCGAGTGGGGTTCGACCAACTACGGCACGACGGTCACCTGGCCCGCGATCAAGAACTCGTTGGCTGAGCAGGGAAACGGTGGCATGGTTTCGGGTTGCTCGGCGACCCCCGGCTGCGTCGCCTACATCGGCGTGAGCTTTCTCACCCAGGGCCTCGGCGACGGCCTCGGCTACGCGCAGATGAAGAACGGCACCGGTCAGTACGTGATGCCCACCACAAAAGCGGTCGCGGCTGAAGCGACGGGGTACACGAAGATCACCCCCGCCAACGGCACGATCTCGATGATCAACGGCCGCGTGAAGAACGGCTACCCGATCATCAACTACGAGTACGCGATCGTGAACAAGCAGCAGTCGAGCCCCGCGACCGCCCAGGCAGTACGTTCGCTGCTCGAGTGGGCGATCAGCCCCAAGTTCGGCAACGGCAACCAGTACCTGAGCCAGGTCCGCTTCCTTCCGCTGCCCAACCGCGTGGCGGTGCAGTCCTTCAAGCAGATCCACAAGATCAAGTAGTTGGCGCGGGGTTGAGAGGAACGTGTTGACTGTCAACCCCACGACCGTGGACCCGATCCGCCGAGACACATCGTCTCGGCGGATCGGGCGCTTCGTGCGCCGACACGAAGAGGGGGTCTGGCGCGTCAGTGGACGCACCGCGTCCCTCATCCCCGTCGGCGCGCTGTTGTTCGTCGTCGTCGTACTCGCGCTCAAGGCGTGGCCAGCGATCAA
>JAJZSX010000388.1 GCA_021849435.1 Actinomycetes bacterium
TCGGGGAGTGCGACGAGCTCGTCGCGACCTACTCGATCAACCAGGTCGTAATGAACGTGGCCACCGTCGTGGGACCGGCGATCGCGGGCGTGCTGCTCGCCAGTGTGTCGCTCGCCGCGTGCTACTGGGCCGACGCGGCGACGTTCGTCGTGCTAGCCGCGGCCACGCGGGCGATGAGCAGCCTGCCGCCGAGCGCCGAACACACCGGCGTCGCGGTGCTGGTCGCGATTCGCGACGGATTCACCTACGTGCGTCGCCACGCGGTGGCCCAGGCGGTCTACCTCGCGGATCTGAACGCGATGGTCTTCGGCCTGCCGCGCGCGCTCTTTCCCGCGGTAGCTCTGACCGTCTATCACGCCGGTCCACGCACGCTCGGTCTGCTCTACGCCGCGCCCGGCGCGGGTGCGCTCGTCATGGCGCTCGTCACGGGCTGGATCGCCCGCGTGCGTCGACGCGGGCGCCTCGTCGTGCTCTCGGTCGCCGCCTGGGGTGGCGCCATGGCAATCTTCGGCCTCGTGCACGTGGTGTGGGTGGGACTCACCTGCCTCGCGCTCGCCGGCGCAATGGACGTCATCTCGACGGTTTTGCGCAGCACGATCCTGCAGTTGGCGATCACCGACGAGTTCCGCAGCCGAGTGTCCGCGATCCAGATGGCCGTGGTGACGGGTGGTCCGCGCCTGGGGGACCTCGAGTCCGGCGCGGTGGCGTCGCTCACCACGACGTCGTTCTCGATCGTCTCGGGCGGGATCGCCTGCGTCCTCGGAGTCTTTGCCCTGGCGCGATGGCGCCCGGCGTTCTGGCTCGACGAGACGCGCTAAAGAGGCTTTCCTCGCAGGACGACCGTCGCGGTCGAGCCGTCACGGCGCAACCCCGGCTTACCGCGCGTCACGCTCGCGAGCTGTCCGCAGGCCGCGTCGATCGATCGGCCGCGGGTGTTGCGCACCGTGGCGTTCACCCCGCGCACGATCAAGCCGTCGCGAAACGCGCGCACCCGCTCCGGCGTTGAGCCGCGAACCAGGTAACCCGGTGTGGGGTTGAGGGGGATCAGGTTGACGTGCGCCGCAAGGGGCCGCGCGTAGGCGGCGAGCTCGTCGAGGGCGCGCTCGGTGTCGTTCACCCCGTCAATGAGGGCCCACTCGAAGCTGAGCCGCCGACCGGTCTCTTCGATCCAGCGCGCGCACGCCGTCGCCAGCCGCGCGAGGTCGTAGCGGCGGTTGATCGGTGCGAGGTCGTTGCGCACCTCGTCGTTAGCCGCGTGCAGACTCACCGCCAGCGTTAGCGCCAGCCCCTCGCCGGCCAGGCGTTCGATCGCCGGCGCCACGCCAACCGTCGAGACCGTGAGGTGACGGGCGCTCATGGCGCGCTCCTCGTGCAGACGCCGCAAAACGCCGACCGTCACGTCGTAATTGGCGAGCGGCTCGCCCATGCCCATGAAGACCACGTTGGAGAGCCGTCGCGGCGCGCCCGCGCGCGCGGCGGCCACCACCTGTTCGATCACCTCGCCCACGCTCAGCTGGCGGGTGAAACCCGCCTGGCCTGTCGCACAGAAGCTGCATCCCATGGCGCATCCCGCCTGGGAGGAGACGCACACCGTCACGCGATCTTCGTAGGCCATCAGGACCGTCTCGATAGTCGCACCGTCGTGCAAGGCGAAGACCCACTTAGTGGTCGCCCCGCCGTCGCTGACGACCTCGTTGATCGCGGTCAGCGACGAGGGGTGCTCGAGAACGAGGCGCTCGCGCAGACCCTTGGGCAGCGTCGTCACCTCGCCGACGAGGCGATCCTCGCGCCACAGTCCGCGCCAGAGCTGGTCGACGCGAAAGCGCGGCTCGCCGGTCAGGCTGGCCGCCAGTTCCTCACGCGTCAGCTCGTAGAGCGATCCCACGCGTCCACGCTAGGGCGACGCGACCCGGCGCCAATCTCTGCTTGACTCGAAGGTGCCCGAGCGGGCGACAAAGGAGAGCGACATGGAGTTGACCAAGACCTCAGCAATCGTCACCGGGGGCGCCTCCGGCCTGGGCGAGGCGACGGCGCGCGCGCTCGCCGCGCGCGGGGTCGCGGTCGTCGTGGCCGACCTGTCCGACGACAAGGGACTGGCCGTGGCGAGCGAGATCAGCGGCACCTACGTCCACTGCGACGTCACCAACACCGAGCAGGTCATCGCGGCCGTCGAGGCGGCGAAGGCCTTGGCCCCGCTCTGGAGCGTCGTGAACTGCGCCGGAATCGGCTGGGCGACGCGCACCATCGGCAAGGACGGCGAGTACGCGAGCGCCCACGACCTCGACGTTTTCCGCAAGGTCATCGAGATCAACCTGATCGGCACCTTCAACGTCTGTCGCATCGCGGCGACAGCCATGAGCCACAACGAGCCCGACCCCGACGGGTTACGCGGGGCCATCGTCAACACCGCCTCGGTCGCCGCCGAAGACGGTCAGATCGGCCAGGTTGCCTACTCCTCGTCCAAGGGCGGCGTAGTCGGACTGACCCTGCCACTCGCGCGTGACCTCGCGGCGATCGGCGTGCGGGCAAACTGCATCCTGCCCGGTCTGATCGACACCCCGATCTACGGCTCCGGCGAGGCCTCCGAGGAGTTCAAGGCCCGCCTCGGCGCCGGCGTGCTCTTCCCCAAGCGCCTCGGGCACGCCAGCGAGTTTGCCTCGCTCGCGGTCGAACTGCTGGCCAACAGCTACATGAACGCCGAGTCCGTGCGCATCGACGCCGGCATCCGCATGCAGCCCAAATAGTCCTACGGACCAGTCCCCTCGCTCACGACCTTCCAGCCGGCGGACGTCTGGGCGAGCGTCACGAAGCTACTCGACCCGCCAGTGACCGGATAGGCCAGATGGCGCATTTCGACGTCGGACGCGGCGGTCGCGTTCGCCAGCACCACACCGATGTAGCTCGCAGCTGGACCGTCGGCCTTGGCGCAGTGGTGCACTCCGATCGTCTGGCTGGAGACCGTAAGGACCCTCTCGCGGTTTCCGGCCACCGAGATTGGCCCGAGGTGCTTGGCACCGTGGTAGGCGGAGTGTCGCGAGCACGTCAGCCGCGACCGCCCGCGGGGCGGAGTTGAAGAAGCTGGTGCAGGCCGCGTAACGCGGCGTCACCGAACTCGAGATGGCCGTGACCTTGATCAGGTAGGTGGTGCCGTTCGAAAAACCGGTAATCGTGGGGCTCGTCGTGCTCGCCGAGCACCACTTTCCGCCCGGGCTCGCGCCGGCGCGATAATGGGTGACTGCACTGCCGCCGCCCGTGGACGGCGCCGACCACCTGACCGCCGCGAGAACGTCGCCGGCGACCACCTGCACCGACAGCGAGGCCGACGGCGCCGTGTCGGTCGAGTGCGTCGCGACGCCCACGGCGAGGAGGGCGATGACGACAAT
>JAJZSX010000389.1 GCA_021849435.1 Actinomycetes bacterium
GCGGCGTCGAGGCAGAGATGTTCGTTGAGGCCGTGGTCGTCGAGCACGGCAACCGCCGGCTTGAGAATGTGCGTGGTCGCCCTCGAGCCAGATGGAACGCCCCAGCGCCCATCCTCATGGCGCAGCGCCGTCTTGGCTTGCGCTCCGGCGAGGCTGAACTGGCCGGTGAACGAGCGGCCCAACCACGACGTTGTGTCGGTGCGAAGATCGCGCAGTCGCTCTCCGATCTCGTCCTCGGTGAGCAGGTGACCCCGGAGCGGGTCAGCACGGCATCGATGGCGTCGGGGACGACGAAACGGACCGCCCCCGCGCAGTCCTCACCGATTTGGGCTGCGAGCAGCGAAAATGGTGAGGACAACTAAACGTGGATGTGGCGAGCCCACCGTGCCAAGACCGCGTCGTTGTCCGGGAGCAGTCCCCAGAGCCAGGGCGTGACCGATCGTTCGGCGTGCGATCGCACCGGCAGTGGCATCGAGCGCGAGATCGGTGTCGCCCCGTGCCGTTCTCGGTACTCCTCGGCGTATTCGAAGCGGAGCCGGCCAACGCTGAGCCGGTGGAGGCTACCGGCGACGACCTCGTCGAGGAGAACGAGCAACGAGTCGGTCACTGATTGCTGTACTGGTCGAGGATGGCGTCCAGGTCAACGGACCCGTCTGTCCAGACGTCGTCACGAAGGCCCGGTTGCACCAGATCCAGGCGTAGTCCGAGTCGGTCGAAGAGCCGCAGCACCAGATCGAACTCGACTCGGGGTTTAGCGGCCTCGACCGCGTTGATCCAGGCTCGTGAGACTCCCACCCGTCGCGCCAGGTCGGCTTGACTGAGACCAAGTTCCTTGCGGCGGCCCCTGACGGCCGCCGCCACGTCGCCCATGGCATTGATTCGCATCACATTCACCTTGCCACTGAACGATGACTTCACGGTTATATCAACGTACGTTGACGAGTACATTGTGTCGACGAGCGTTGATAGAGGTAGGTCGCAACACTCGCATTATGACAGGACGGTTCGGCGTTTAGTGCAGATCTTGGTTGATTTCGTACGAATTGGGGCCAGATCCACCGATTTGGATTCCCGCCCAACCAATGGGGGACCTGGACGAAGCTGGGCGACGCGGCGCGCTACGAGGAGTAGCCCTCCGTTGAGTATGGGTTCAGTATCTGGTGTCCCCACAGGCGAGAGCGCTCCGAGTGCGACAGACGAGCTGCGTCAGCCGCATCGGTCCACTGTGATCTGATGACGTGGAGCTGATGGTCAATGACCTGTCGGGCCTCATCGGATGACAGGAGATACGTCGACGCGGCGTTTTGGCACCCAATGACTTGACTGAAGCGGAACCCGTCACGAGCTATGGCCATGGCCTGCACCGCCTCGCCGCCGGAGCGAACTTGGGGGCAGATGTCATACGCGGGCGTAAGTGACAGCGACGAGCCATCCCAGAACGCGGCGTGGTTCCGTGCGTGGTCGTCGGTATTGCCCACGAGGATGTTGAACACGACGCGCGAGAAGAGCTCGCGCAGCGTCTCCTTGGGCTGGGTGAATCGTTCGCGGATGACGTCAGCCAGCGCGGGGTATGTGGCGTAGCGGGCCATCATCTCGTCCAGCTCAAGGAGGGTGAGAGCTGAGACGATCATCCGCCTCTCTCCCGCCACTCCAGTGCGGTCGAAGCGCTCAACGAGCAAGACGTCACGCCCGAGACATTCGACCACCTCGGTGCCGGCCACATTGATGCCGGCGCGCCTGGCCAGTTCCATCGCCACCGCCTCGGCCTTCACCACGGGGTACGGGTCGGTGCTGGACGAGAACTTCGCGATGAGGCTGCGGTCATCGTCGTCTAACAACGCCTTCGGACGCGCACCTCCGATCGAGGAACCGCGGAGCAGGGCGGCGTCGAGGTCTGGGGAGAACGGCACGCCGGCCTCGAGGCGCTCGGCGGCTTGCATCATCTCCTCCAGGGTTGCGCTCACTGAGCGTCGTTCGTAGGTAATCGGGCTCGCCTGGAAATCGAGAGCCCCAATCCGGTCAGAGCCTGACTCGAGAAGAAACCTGAGCGTGTGTGGCTCAACCATGCCGGACACGGAGTACTCCCTGCCAAAGAGGCGACGCAGGATCACGCGTTGGCCCCACGCATCCGGCCCGGCGTCAGCGATGCACCCCGCGATGCTCAGCCCTGCGACGGGCCGGATTGGACCCGGCCGGAGAGGCAGCTCCGGCAAGTAGAGCGGTACTGCTTCCTTGCGCGCCAAGAAACTTTCGGCGTAGCGAAAGGAGGTCGTAACTCCGTCCACCTGCAAGACGCCGGCGATGACAGGTTCGGTTGCGCCGGGCAGCCATACCCAGACGTAGACGTTCGGTGGGTTCGGCTCAGAAGGCATCGTGATCCTTTCCGGCTGACTCGCGCACTCGCGCAGGCAGTAGCGCCAGTCGAGTCCTCGCGTGCTCGACCATCGTCGAGAGTTCCCTGCGATCAGGGGCGAACAGCACAATTCCGAGGAGGGTGGCAACCTCGAAGGCCGAGCCGAGTTCAACGGTGGGGTCACCCTTTTCGATCTTTCGTAAGGTGACCGGAGCGATGCCCGCCCGCTCGGCTAGGTCGGTGGCGGTCCAGCGCCGCTCGCGCCGGACACGTGCCACCTCGAGGCCAAGGAGTTGTGCAGCGTCAAGGGTCTGCGGGTGGAACGTGTGGGGCATGCGCATCTATCTATCCTCCGTATAGTCGTTATACCACCTTTTAGAGGTCTAAGCGCTAGTATAACGACAATGATGCCGGACTTCCGGGGCGGTGCACCGGTCCACGATTTGATCATCTTTCGAACTAAATCGACCGCAACCGTTGCATTCGGAGGCAAATCAACCACCAAAATCTCCACGAAACGCGGAATCTAATGACAGGAATGTTCGGCGTTCACGCGGTATCGCAACGGCTGCTCGTATTCAGTCGAATACGTCGCTCGCGGTAAACTGCGCCAACCATGTCTAGCGCTAGCGATCGGCGATCGCCGTCAGTCCCCGAACGCCCGAACGTCGACGGACTCGAGGCCACCTGGCTGGCGCGCTGGGAGGACGAAGCCGTCTACCGATTCAACCGCAGCGCCACCCGCGAGAGCGTCTACTCGATCGACACCCCCCCGCCCACCGTCTCGGGTTCCCTGCACATCGGCCACGTCTTCTCCTACACCCACACCGACCTGCTAGCGCGCTTTTGGCGCATGCGCGGGCGCGATGTCTTCTACCCGATGGGCTGGGACGACAACGGCCTGCCGACCGAGCGGCGTGTCGAGAACTACTTCGGCGTTCGCTGTGACCCGAGCCTGCCCTACGACCCCGACTTCACCGTGCCCGAGCCGGCCGCGGGCAAGGCCGCCGAGAAGCGTTCGAT
>JAJZSX010000011.1 GCA_021849435.1 Actinomycetes bacterium
TTCCGATCTTAGTCGGTCGGCTCAGAGGAAAAGATCTCGTCGAGCGCCGCGCGGAGTGCCCCGAGATTGGCCACGCGCGCGGCGTTCGTCGACCACTCCGTGTGTGCACGAAGCCCGTCGTCGTCGAGCATCGCGACGAGGCGCTCGTACTGACCATCGGTGCCCACCGCGAGCAGGACGTAGCCATCGGCCGTCTTCACCGGCCCGTAGGGTGCGATGCTCGGATGATCGTTGCCCAGTCGCTTCGGGTTGACCCCGGTGGACAGGTAGCCCTGCGCCTGGTTGATCAACGCCGACATCGTCGACTCGAGCAGCGGCGCCTCGAAGCGTCGTGCGCCGCGCCCGACGGCGCGGGCGTAGAGGCCAGTGAGGAGACCGATCGTCGCGTAGAGGCCGGTGACCACGTCGGCGAGCGGTGAGCCCACCTTGGTGGGATCGCCGTCGCTGCGACCCGTCACGCCCATCAGGCCCGATCGCGCCTGAGCCAACAGGTCGAAGGATGGCTGCGCGGCCACCGGTCCGCCCGATGTGGCGGGCGTCACGCTCACCCAGACGCAGTCCGGGTTCGCCGCCTTGAGACGGGCGATGTCCAGCGCCGCGAGCTGATTGGGCAGGTAGTTCTCGACGACCGCGTCGGCCTGACGGACCAAGTCGATGATGGCGGCAGCGTGCAGCGGATTGCGCAAGTCCGCTACCACGTTTCGGCGGTGGCGGTTGACGGCGAGGTAGTAGGTCGCATCGTCGCCGAGCCGGGGCGGGGCCAATGCGCGAACCGGGTCGCCGTCGGGTCCTTCGACCTTGACGACGTCGGCGCCGAGATCGCCCGCGATCATCGCACAGAGCGGTCCCGCGAGCACCCGCGAGAAGTCCAGCACCCGCAAGCCCTCCAGGGGTAGTCCCGTCCCGACGTTTGACTCGTGAATCTCCCAGCGCACTACAGCACTTTAGACAAGAAGCTCTTCAGGCGATCTGACGACGGTGCCGTCAAGACCTTGCGTGGGTCACCCGACTCCTCGATAATCCCCCGGTCGAGGAAGTACACGGTGTCGGCCACCTCGCGCGCGAAGCCCATCTCGTGCGTGACGACGATCATGGTCATTCCGCTTCGCGCGAGGTCCTTCATGACGTCGAGCACCTCGCCCACGAGTTCGGGGTCGAGCGCCGAGGTCGGCTCGTCAAAGAGCATCAGTTTGGGTTCCATGGCGAGCGCCCTCGCGATGGCGACGCGTTGCTGCTGGCCGCCCGAGAGCTGGCTCGGGTAGTTCTTCTCCTTGGCGTCGAGCCCCACTCGGGCGAGCAGTTCGCGCGCGCGCGTGGCCGCTTTGTCTGGCGCGACGTTCTTGACCTTCACCTGGCCAATCGTCACATTGTCGAGCACCGTGAGGTGCTGGAAGAGGTTGAAGCGTTGAAAGACCATCCCGATGCGGGATCGCTCGACACAGATCTGTTTGTCGCTGCGCTCGTAGAGCTTGCCGTCGCGAGCCTCGTAGCCCACGAGCTGGCCGTCGACGAGCAGCTCACCGGCGTCGTGCTTCTCGAGGTGGTTGATGCAGCGCAGCAGGGTGCTCTTGCCGGACCCCGACGGCCCGATGAGACACGTGACTTCGCCGCGGTTCACGACCAAATCCACACCCTTTAAGACCTCGACGCCGGCGTAGTGCTTGCACACCGCGCGAGCCTCGACCATGGGGACGGCGCTCACGGCGCTCTCGGCGCTCACGCCGCCACCTCACGGGTCATCGCGGGTCGGGGCGTGCGGAACTTCGCCATGATTCCCTTCGCGTCCTCCCGGAGGCGGGCGATGGGGGTCGGTGGTGGCGTTCGTTGCGCCCCGCGTGCGAAGTGCCGCTCGAGGTAGAACTGGCCGATCGACAGAACGGTCGTGATGATGAGGTACCAAATGCTCGCGGTGATCAGCAGCGGCATGACCTCGTAGTTCGCGGCGTAGATGTTCTGGGCGGCGCCGAGCACTTCCACCACCGAGATCGCGCTGGCGAGCGAGGTGGTCTTCAGCATCGAGATGACCTCGTTGCCCGTTGGCGGAATGATGACGCGCATGGCCTGGGGCAGCACCACGAGGCGCAGGCTCTGGCCCCGGGTCATGCCGAGCGAGCTCGCCGCCTCGATCTGACCCTCGTCGACCGCGATGAGGCCCGAGCGCGCGATCTCGGACATGTAGGCACCCTCGTTCAGGCCCAGTCCGATCAGGGCCGCCCGGAACGGCGTGAAGAGGGCCACGGCGTTGATGTGCAGGAAGGTCACGTGGAGGAACGGCACGCCGATGGACAGCGTCTGGTAGATGGCCGAGATGTTGAACCAGAACAGCAGCTGCACGTACACCGGGGTGCCCCGGAAGAACCACGTGTAGCTCCAGGCGGTGGACGAGAGCAGCCGGTTCGGCGACAGCCGCATGATGGCGATCGAGATGCCGAGCACGATGCCAATCACCATTGCGAGGATCGTCAATTCGATCGTCAGGACCAGCCCGTGGAGGATCTCTGAGGACGTGAAGTAGTGGAACACGATGTTCCAACTGAATCGCCAGTTGACAACCGGGTGACACGACCGAACACCGTTGACGGTGTGACACGACGTCTGTCCCGTTCCCACTTTCGAGAACAAGGTGTGCACCAGCATTGCCACGATGACAGCCATCACCGCTCCGGCAATCCACCGTCCGGTATGCCGGACGGGCACGACCTTCACCGCTCCTCCCCCACCTGAAGTCATGGTCACGTTTCTAACACAATCGCCGAGGGACCAGATCTGTCCACTCGGACCAAAAATGTTGCGGCGAACTTGCCGAGTCGACAACTGCGGACCTCGTCCAGGCGCCGACAACCACGTGGGCGCCAGCAGCGTCGATGGGCGTCTCAAGAGCAGGACGAGCGCATCGCAGAGCGCGACCGGCGACGGTGACGGCCCTCTCGGACCGGTCCGAACAGCATGGTGGTAGGCCGCCGTCGACCAGTGCGCGCAGGACTCGCGAACCTACCCAATCGTCACCGCAGGGCGTGCGGTCAAGGTCACCGCACGACTGACGACGCGAAGCGGCGGCCCCCACCGGGAGCCGCCGCTTCGATAAATCATCAACGGGTCAGGGTCGCAACTCGCTGCGGCTAGGTCGCCGCCGCGCGCTGCACTTCCCGACGCGTGCGCGTGCGCTTACGACGTCGCTCCGTTGAGCTGGATGCGACCGACGGGCAGCGCCCCGGCCTGGACACCGAAACTGGTCAGGATCGCGTGGTACGTGCCGTTGGCGATCAGGACCTTCAGCGCGGCCTGGATGGCCAGGGCGAGCTGGTGTCCGGCAGCGGTCTTGGGCGTCGCGATGCCATACGGCGCAACGTTGACCGCCTTGCCGACGAGCTTGAAGGCACCCTTCGACGTCGCCACGATGTAGCCGGCGATCTGGCTGTCGGCGAAGCCGAACTGGGCGTGTCCCGACGAGACTGCGACGTTCGCCTCGGTCTGGGTTGAGAAGGTCAGGACGCTCAGCTTCTTGGTCGCCGGGCAGCTCTTGGCCGTGGTCTGGGCGTCGGTCTGCTCAACCGTGCCGGTCTCGACCGCGACGCTGTGACCGCAGAAGCTCTTCAATCCAGCGAAGCCCAGCGTTGACGAGGACTTCGCGTAGACGCCCTCGCCGGCTTGGAAGTAGTCGACGAAGTTCACCTGGGCCTCGCGGGCCTTGGTGTCAGTGAACGACGAGTTGCCAATGACGTAGTGGCCCGACTTGATGCCGGCGATGATGTTGTCGAAGGTCACGTTGTTCTCGTTCACCTTCAAGCCGAGCGTGGTCGCAATCGCGTTGATCAGCTGCACGTCGAAGCCAACCATCTTGGTGCCGCTCATGTACTCGTCGGGTGCGTAGGTGGCGTCGGTGGCGACCTGCAACACCTTGCCCTTGTACGCCGCCGGTACCAGTTTGGCGGCTGCGGCGTTGTAGTGGCCGGTCGGGGCCGCTCCCGCGACTGCGCTGGAGGCCAAGACGAGCGTCGTGACGCCCACCGTGGCCAGTGCTTGACGCACGCGTGAAATCCGCTGCATGAAATCTCCCTCACTGTGTTACGTCGTTGTGACGCAACCGTTATTGATATCAGATTGGCCCGGCCGACGGGGGGTCGGGCGCCAGCCCGACTCCGGGGTCGGGCTCGGTCAGTTCGCCGTCGGCGGCGGGACCGCGGCCTGACACCGAACGAAGTGTCAACACTCCTGGTCGCGCTGGTTGTCCACCTGATCAGACCATCACGGAGTGGCCAGCGGCCATCGACCCAAGCGTTCGCGTCCGAGAACCATGTCCGTCAGATCCCGATCCAAGTGTTCTTGGCGCCAGACCAGTTGCTCCTGGGCGGCGGCCAGTACTCGCGCGGTGTCTCGACACGGCGTGCGCCACGTCGGATCGGCGAGGAGGTCGAAACAGCGATAGCTGCCATCGCCAAATTGCACGTAGGCCGCGTCGTCGCTCACCGAAACCGCCAGGTTTCGTCGTGAGAGCGACCGGTTGCGGGGCCACTGGTCCTGGGTCTCACCAATGAACAGGTAGCGATAGTCCCACTCGTAGTGCGCGGCGCTGCGCCACGGTACGTCGAGTCCGTCGAGCAGTGGCACGAGTGATCGGCCATCGCATCGGGCGGGCGTCTCGACGCCGAGCGTGTCGGCCAGCGTGGGCAGAATGTCGACGTTCTCCGTGAAGCGGTCGACGGTGAATCCCGGGGCGCGGCGCCGCGGATCGCGCCACAGTCCGATCACGTGATAGCTCTGCGGGAAGAAGCCCAACTTCTGGATGAGTCCGTGGTCGCCGAGTTGGTCCCCGTGGTCCGAGGTCACGATCACGACAGTGTCGGACCACTCGCCCCGATCCTCGATCGCACGCAGGACTCGACCGAGCTGCGCGTCGACCTCGCTGATCATGCCGTAGTACTGGGCTCGCAGGTGGCGCATCGCACCTTCCGTGGTCGGTGCCGCGCTCTCCTCGATGGACAGGGCCGCCTCGTGGAGTGGGTGACGGTCGACGTCAGCGGGTGCGATCGGGAGCTCGACGTCGTCGGGGTCGTACATCGAGGCGTAGCGCCCCGCGGCCGCGTAGGGGGGATGGGGTCGCAGGTAGCTGAGGTGCGCGAACCACCCCGAGTCTTGATGGCCGAGCCACTGGAGAAAGCGCGTCGTGAGAAAGCCGCTCAGGGAGTCGTCTTCGTGGCGGTCGGGCTCGCCGCGCAGGGCGGGCGCCCATCCACTGGGGACGTCGTAGCCCTTGGCCCGCAGGTACTGGATCCACCCGGCCTGACTCTCGGGCAGGTACAGACCAACCGAGAGCCCGGGCAGCACACCGTCGTAGTCATCGAGTCGCGGATCGTCCGAGCCCTCAGCTGTTCGGGGATCGAGGCCCTGGTCGGTGTAACCGAAGAGCGTGGGGTCGAAGCCCGCCTGGCGCGCCACGCTGGCGACGCTGGCGGCGTGCGCGCCCAAGGGCGTGCCGTTGGCCACCACGCGGTTGTTCATCTGGTACGTGCCGGTGTAGAGCGCCGCCCGTCCGGGCGCGCACGGGGCGGCCTGAGAGTAGTGGCGACTGAAGCGAACACCCTCGCGGGCTATGCGGTCGAGCGTCGGCGTCTGGACGAGGGGGTGGCCGGCCACACCAAGGGTGTCGCCTCGGAACTGATCAAGCGTGACGAAGAGGACGTTCACGAACGCTCGACGAGCCGGTGCATATGTTCCGCCAGGTCGTCGACGATGGCCAGCGCCTCGGGGAAGGTCCCGCCGAGACGGATGAACCCGTGGATCATCCCCTTTGCTTCGAGGAGTTCGACGGGCACGCCGTAGTGTTCGAGCAGACCCGCGTACGCCACGGCCTCGTCGCGTAACGGGTCGCACGACGCCACCACGACGATCGCGGGTGGCGAGTCCGCGAGATCGGTGCCAAGCAGGGGCGAGACGCGCGGGTCGGTGTGGTCCGCGCCAGCGAGGTACTGGCCGTAGTCGTAGCGCAGGTGGTCGAGTTCCAGCCAAAAGCCGGTGCCGTAGTCGTGCGCCGAGTCCGTGAGCATCTCGGGTCCGAGCGTCGGGTAGAGCAGTACCTGGGCACCAACGCCCAGGCCCTCGTGCCGCGTGAGAGTCGCGGCCACCGTGGCCAGGGTCGCCCCTGCGGAATCACCCATGACGAACAACGTCGCTCCCGGATCGCCGAACTCGGCGCGATGCCCAGCCACGTAGCGCAGCGCCTCCACGACGTCGTCCAGACCGGCCGGGAACGGGTGCTCGGGCGCGAGTCGATAGTCGATCGCGAGGAAGCGCATGCCGGTGTCGACCGCGAGACGCCGACAGACGCCATCGTGGGTCTCGAGGTCGCCGACCACGAAGGAACCACCGTGGAAGTAGAGCACGAAGCCTCGTGATTCGTCCGCGGTAGGAACGTAGAGCCGGCCCGCGACCGTCCGACCAGACAGGTCGAGGGCGCACTCGCGGACCTCGGCGAGCGCGACGGGTTCTGGCCAGAGCGCGGTCGCCCCTTCGCGGTACGCGGCCCGCCGTCGCTGTATGTCGACCGTCGAGGGGTGCGGCGCCGGATTCGCGCGTATGTCGTCCACGTACTGCTGCAGTGCCGGGTCAATCATGGAGCCTCCTCGCGTGCAGCCTAGGCAACACCCAGGTGACGTTGGCGCAGAATTCCCATGGCCTTCGCCGACTCGATCAGCGAATCACGGGCCCGCGGATTCGCCGCGCACGCGATGATGGCCGAAGCCTGGTCGCACTGGCTCTGACCGAAGATCGAGGCGATGCCCTGCTCGGTGATGATGGCGCTGTGCTGGAAGGAGCACACCGGACTGGTCAGCAGTGGCACGATCGTCGACTGGTCCGACTTCTCGTGCCAGGATCGCAACGCCAAGACCGCCTGTCCGCCGCGGGAATGCAAAGCGCCGCTCACGAAGTCAGGCTGACCGCCAAAACCCGAGTAGACCGCACCGCGCACGTAGCTGGCGTTGGCCTGGGCGAAGAGATCGACCTCGAGCGCGGTGTTTATCGACAGCATGCCGGCCTGCTCGGCGATGCGCGCCGGATTGTTCGCGACCTCGGTCCGTCGCATAACCACCCGGGGATTGCGATGGACCCACCGGTAGAGGTCGGGCGTGCCATACAAGAAGGTGGTGGTGATGACGCGATCGGGATCGATACTGCCCGACCGGTCCAAGCCCATCACGCCATCGCTGATCATCTCGGACCAGACGCCAAGGTGCCGGCGACCGTGCATAAACGTCAGCGCCGCATCGGGCAACAGGCCAATACCCATCTGCAGCGTCGTGCCGTCGCTCGCGAGGGACGCGATGTGCTCGCCGATGGCCGCCGCCGCTTCGTCGACGACCCGGGCCGATGGCGACGGAAGTGCCTCGTCGACCTCCAGGGCCAGGTCGACCAGCTCGAGGTCGATCTCGCCATCACCCATGGTGTAGGGCATCTGCGCGTTTACCTGGGCGATCACCAGCCCACCCCGCCGTTTTACCTCGTGAATCGCCGCGGGCAGAATGTTCACTTCGATGCCGAGCGAGATCCGGCCCCGATGGGGCGCGGAGGATTGCACGAGCACCACGTCGGGGGGGCGCGACGTCGCGAAGAGCCTCGGCACGAGCGATAGGCGCATGGGCAGGAATTCGACGTCCTCGGACCCTCGGGCGCCCTCGCCGACGAATGGCGACTCCGTAATCAATCCCTCACGGTGTGGCCAGCCACGCTGTGGGTTGAGCACGAAGGCCCGGTAACGCTCCAGCGCCCGATCGACGATCCCGAGCAACGTCCAGGGTGTCGCGAAGTTTCCCGAAACCACGACGCGCGGTTCGACGATCCCGAGCGACGCGACCCGGCGTTCAATCTCTTCTGCGCCAACGATTTGCATGCCGCTCCTTGGTCAACCCAAGTGTGGCAGGTCACGTCGAGACCTGTTCATCGATTTGCGCGATACCCGAAATCGACTCTCGTCGCCACCACGGGGCCGAGGGGGTCATCGTTTCCCCGTGCGCCACCGGCATCGTGACCGAAATCCTGTCTGGAGCGGACGACCGGGCTCGAACCGGCGACCTCGACCTTGGCAAGGTCGCGCTCTACCAACTGAGCTACGTCCGCGTCAGCAACCAGTGTAGCCGACGAGCGACAGCGTGCCAACGCGCTGCTGAGCTACAAGTTACCGACCCGAGCTGCCAAAGCCGCCGGCGCCGCGCGCGGAATCCGGCAGCTGGTCCAC
Source organism: Actinomycetes bacterium (assembly GCA_021849435.1). Next base: position 8,231 of record JAJZSX010000011.1, read on the forward strand.
GACCCGCAGGTTGACCGCGGGCACAGCCGTGATCAGAAGCTGGGCGACTCGGTCCCCGACGTGAACGACGTACTCGCGCCCAGGGTCGTGATTGACCAGCGCCACTCGGATCTCACCGCGATAGCCCGAGTCGATCAGTCCCGGCGCGTTCGCGCACGTCACGCCGTGATTGATGGCCAGTCCGCTCCGAGGCAAGACCAAACCGGCGAAGCCCTCGGGAATCGCTATCGCCAGGCCCGTGCCAATCAGAGCCCGTCCTCCGCTGGGGGCGAGCCGGTACTCCTCCACCGCCACCAGGTCGAAGCCGGCGTCGCCCTCGTTGGCTCGCCGCGGCGCCACGGCGTCGTCGCGCAGCGTGGTGAAGGCAACGTCCATCCGTCCGAGACTATCGCCGGCTCGCGTCGCACTCGGTAGTGTCGTGGAATGCTCGCCTGGATGGACCTAGAGATGACCGGACTCGAGCCGGATCGCCACGTGATCGTTGAGATCGCCACGATCATCACTGACGACCACCTCACGATCATCGCCGAAGGTCCCGACCTCGTTCTCGGCGCCACCGAGGAGCAGTTGAGCCAGATGGGTGACTTCGTCACCCAGATGCACACCAAGTCCGGACTCCTGCCTGCGATTCGGGCTTCGACGATCACCATGGCCGACGCCGAACAGGCGACCCTCGACTTTCTGCGCGAGCACATCAGCGAACCGGCCACGGTACCGCTGTGCGGCAACTCCATCGGCACCGATCGGCGCTTCCTCCAGCACTACATGCCGGAGCTCGAGGCGTTCTTCCACTACCGCAACGTTGACGTGTCCACGCTCAAGGAACTCGCCCGACGATGGCACCCCGACGTGCTCGCGACCATGCCCGAGAAGGAGACCACCCATCGGGCCCTGGACGACATTCGCGAGTCGATCGCCGAACTCGCCCATTACCGGGACCAGTTGTTCAATCGGCCAGTGCCCGACTCGTCGCGCCACGATGGGTGACCCGCCGCTCTCGTTAGCCCAGGCCACGGCCCTCATGACAGCCCCGGGCCAAGTCTTCGAACTCGAAGAACGCCTCGTGAACGGCGTGCCGACGACGGTGTGGAAGAACGCGCCGGCCACGTTGCGTGACGTCTTCGAATCGACGTCTCGCCACGGCGAACGCGAGTTTCTTGTCTACGAGGACGAACGCATGAGCTTCGCCGAGCACTATCGACGCGCCGCGACGCTGTCGCGGCGCTTGGTGGAGGTCGGCGTCGGGCCCGGGGACCGCGTCGCGATCGCCTCGCGCAACCTACCCGATTGGGTGTGCGCGTATTGGGGGATCGTCATCGCGGGGGCCATCGCGGTGCCGCTCAACGCCTGGTGGTCGAGTGACGAGCTTCGATACGGGCTGGCCGACTCGGGCGCGCGCGTGCTGTTCGTCGATGACGAGCGACTCGACCGCGTCAGGCCCCTGTGGGACGACCTGGTCGATCTCGACTACGCCGTGGTGCTCTCGACCGGCGAGCCCGTCGCACGGGCGACCGACCAGTCCGGACGGGTGCGCGTCGTTTCCTTCGACGACTTCCTGGGCGCGGTCGACCGCGACGCGACACCCGTCGACGTCTCGATCGAGCCCGACGACGACGCCACCATCTTTTACACCTCGGGCACCACCGGACGTCCCAAGGGAGCGGTGGCGACGCACCGCAACATCGTCACCAATCTGATGAACTTGTTCTTCATCGGTCAGCGCTCGACGCTGCGCTTCGGCGACGGACCGGCCGGCGCGGCAACGTACCCTACGGCCAACCTGCTCAACATCCCGCTATTTCACGCCACGGGCTGTCTCGCGGTCATGGTCGTGAACGCCGCCGCCGGAGGCCGACTGGTCATGATGCACCACTTCGACGCCGGCCAAGCCCTGGCGATCATCGAGCGAGAGCGGATCACGGCCATCGGTGGCGTGCCGACGGTGGTGATGCAGCTCCTTGACCACCCCGACTTCGAGCGATTCGACACCTCGAGCGTTCGACTCGTCTCCTACGGCGGCGCGCCGTCGCCGCCCGAGCTCGTCCGGCGCATTGCCGAGGCGTTCCAACTGGCCCAGCCGGGCAACGGCTACGGCCTGACCGAGACCGCGGCCGCCGTCGCGCTTAACAACGGCCCCGACTACGTGGCGCGACCATCGAGCTGCGGACCCGCGGTCCCGGTCTGTCGCGTCGCCGTGGTGCCCGATGGGTACACCGAGGACGAACCACCGGCGTTGATCAATCCCGTGCAGGTCGGCGAACTCTGGATCAAGGGACCCAACGTGGTGCGGGGCTATTGGAACAAGCCCGAGGAGACCGCGCGATCCTTCACGCGCGGGTGGCTCCACACGGGCGACGTCGGACGAATCGACGCCGATGGCTTCATCTACATTGTCGATCGCGCCAAGGACATGATCATCCGAGGCGGCGAGAACGTGTATTCCATCGCCGTCGAGGCCGCCCTCTTCGAACACCCTGACGTCGCCGACTGCGCGGTGATAGGGATTCCCCACCCCACGCTCGGCGAGGAGGTCGCGGCCGTCATCGTCGTTCGACCAGGTCGGACGGTGCGCGCCGAGGAGCTGAGTACCCACGTGCGCCAACGCCTGGCCCACTTCGAGGTGCCAACGCGCTACTTCTTTCGCGGCGAACCGATTCCGCGCAATCCGCAGGGCAAGGTGCTCAAGACCGCCCTGCGCGAGTCGCTACGAGCCGACTGAGGGAACCGAGGCCAAGCGGTCTAGCCCGGCGAGGACCTCGGGATCGAGGTCGATCTCGCCCGCCGCGCAGTTCTCCTCCAGGTGCGCGACTGACGACGTGCCCGGAATCGGCATCATGACCGGGGAGCGCCTAAGCAGCCAAGCAATGGCCAGTTGGGCAATGCTGCACCCCGCGCGGGCGGCCAACTGATCTAGTTCGCCACCCGGTCGCGCCAGCTTGCCCGCCGCCACGGGATACCACGGTATGAAACCGATGCCGTTGGCTTGGCAATACTCAAGCGCGGCCTCGCTATCGCGACGTGTGACGTTGTACAGGTTCTGCACGGTCGAAATCGGCACCACGGCGCGAGCGTCGCTGATCTCCTTGACGCTCACCTCTGAGAGTCCGACCGCGCGGACCTTACCTTCGGCGAGCAAGTCGGCGAGCAATCCGAACTGCTCCGCAGCGGGAACGGTCGGGTCGATTCGGTGCAATTGGAAGAGGTCGAGGGACTCTTGCTTGAGCCGGCGTAGCGACAACTCGCACTGCTGGCGCAGGTACGTTGGCCGGCCGCAGGGTGTCCACTGGTCCGGTCCGGTCCGCAGCAGCCCGGCCTTGGTCGCCACGCGAACGTGCCCGAAGGGGTGCAGCGCCTCGGCGATGAGTTCTTCGGAGATCGTGGGGCCGTAGGAGTCCGCGGTGTCGATGAAGTCGACGCCGAGTTCGACGGCCCGCCGCAGGACCGCTATCGCCTCGTCGTGGTCCCGCGGCGGTCCCCAGACGCCCGGCCCGGTGATTCGCATGGCGCCAAAGCCGAGCCGGTGCACTGTCTGGCCGGCGAACGTGAACGTTTTAGCCATCGATCTACTCGCTTCTACGCAGTCGGCACGGGCGTCGCAGCCCACGACCGAGCCTTACTTGTTCGGCTGGGGCGTGAGGCGCAGGTAGTCCTTGAGCTTGCGAAAGCCCTTGGGGAACTTCGTCTGGGCCTCATCGTCGGAGATCGAGTTCGCGATGATGACGTCGTCGCCATCGCGCCAGTTCGCCGGCGTGGCGACCGAGTAGCCGGCGACGAGCTGGAGCGAGTCGAGGACACGAATGATCTCATCGATGTTCCGGCCGGTGGAGGCCGGATAGGTCAACGTCAGCTTCACCTTCTTGTCAGGACCGATGATGAAGACGCTGCGCACGGTCAACGTGTCGTTCGCGTTCGGGTGAATCATGTCGTAAAGCGCCGCGACCTTGCGCTCCTCATCACCGATGATCGGGAAGTTGAGCGCAGTCCCCTGGGTCTCGGCGATGTCGCCCTTCCACTGCTGGTGTGACGCTACGTCGTCAACCGAGACACCGATGATCTTCGTGTTTCGACGGTCGAATTCGGCCTTGCGCGCGGCGAATGCACCCAGTTCGGTCGTGCAGACCGGCGTGAAGTCCTTCGGGTGCGAAAAGAGAATCCCCCAGCTGTCGCCCAGCCATTCGTGGAAGGTAATAGGGCCGTCTGTGGTGTCCGCCGAGAAGTCCGGGGCCACGTCACCGAGACGAATCGTCATGATCGCTCCTTCTGTTTCCTTAGTCAATCGACTGCGCGCTCAGCATAACGGGACGACCTGTGCGGTCGGCCGAGAACGCTCGTGCGCCACGAGGGACGACCTGGCCAACTTGGAGATTCTCAGCGCACCGATGGCCTACGCCCACCAGTGGTCGACTGTGCAAGTTCAAGCCGCGTCGTCGAGTCCGACGGACCACCACATCGTGGACCATCGCCTCGTCGGTCGGTAACTGGCCACGCGAGGTTCCAAAGCCTGGGAGACTGAACGAGTGCCAGACTCCAATGTGTCTCCCATGCCCGTGGTCGCCGCGTTCGACCTCGACGGAACCCTCACGGAGGGTGGCAGCGTCTTTCGATGGTTGCGCTGGATCGCCGGTGCGCGGCGAACCTACCTGGCCGCCCTGCGGCTCGCGGTTCCTCTGACCGTCGGCGCGGTTCGCAGCGGACGGGCGGCGGATAACGCCAAGGAGCGCCTCTTTCTGGCGCTACTCGCGGGCCGTTCCGAGGCTGAGGTGATTGAGCATTCGAGGGCGTTCATCCTTGAGCACCTCGGAGGGAGGCTTCGCCCCCGGACGCTCGCACGGTTGCGCTGGCACCTCGAGGCCGGACACGAGGTGGTCATCGTGTCGGCGTCTCCCGAGATGTACGTCACCGTCGTCGCCGAGCAACTCGGCGCCCACGGCGCGCTCGGCACTCGACTCGCCACCGACCCTCTCGGCTTTTTGACCGGGGGGTACCTCGGCCGAAACTGTCGCGGATCCGAGAAGATGCGCCGAATCAACGAGTGGATGGCCGAACGCCACTATCCGGTTGAGCCCGTCGTGTACGCCTACGGGAATTCGAGGGGCGACCGGCGACTACTTCGCCTCGCCACCTACCCGTTCAACGCCGGCAAGATGGGCCGCCTCGGCGCGCTGCGTCGCTACCCGCGACTGTCGAGCGAACCACCTACCACTGCGTGACCGACGACTCGATGCCGACCACGCCCGATGACCGGCCGTCGTAGAGCACCTGCAGTGACGCGGCCTTCTCGCGCCACGCGAGCATCGTCGCGCCCTGTGGCTCAACGAGGCCAACGTTGATGTCGTAGACGCCGTCAAGCAGCGGCACGTTCGCGAGCTCGACACCGACCTTGTTGACACCAGGTCGCAGCGTCACGGGCGCGGCCTCCGCGTCATTACGACTGACCAGCAGTCCGGTTCGGGTGAAGACCTCGATCACCAGATTGCCGCTCACCGCGTGGTCACAGGACAGCGTCGCGTCAAAGCGCAGGTTCGAACCGTGTCGTACTTCGAAAGATCCCGATGGCGCACTGAGTCCGTCAATCGAGACGACGCCCGAACCGCCGGGGCGGTGATCGATCACGTCGCCCAGCAGTCGCTCCCGGAAGATCCGCAGTGCGTCGGTCACGGGCCCGTCGGCGACCATGTTCCCGTGGTCGAGGACGATGGCCCGGTCACAGATCGCGCGGACGGTGTCAGCCTGGTGCGTGACTAGGAGAATCGTGCGACCTTCACGCTGAAAGCGCCGGATTCGGTCGATGCACTTGGCCTGGAATCGTTCGTCTCCCACAGCGAGAACCTCGTCGACCACGAGGATGTCAGGATTGACGTTGACCGCCACCGCGAAGGCCAGCCGAACGTACATGCCGCTCGAATAGAACTTCACCGGCGTGTCGATGAAGTGCTCGAGCTCGCTGAAGGCCACCACGTCGTCGAAGATCGCGTCGACCATCTTGCGGGTGAAACCGAGCATCGAGCCGTAGAGATAGACGTTGTCCCGTCCCGAGAGCTCGTGCTGGAACCCGGCACCAAGCTCCAGCAACGCGGCGAGGTTGCCCCGAAGGCGGATCTGGCCCGTCGTCGGCTTGAGGACGCCGCAGATGCATTTGAGCAGTGTTGACTTGCCCGATCCGTTGTGGCCAACGATACCGAGGGTCTCGCCTTGCGCGACACTGAAATTGATGTCGTTGAGTGCGTCGAAGATCTCTGACGAGCCCGAACGCGGATGCAAGATGCGCTCCTTGAGCGTCTGATTGCGTTCGTGGTGGATCGTGAAACGCTTGGAGATGTCCTGGACTTCGATGACAGTGGTCACTACAGTTCCGACTCGAAATTGCCTTCAAGGCGACCGAAGATGACCAATGCGACAAGGAACAGGACGATGGCAAAGGCGAGTAAAGCGACGTTGACCGTTGCGAAGGTCGCCATCGACCACGCCGGCAAGATGTGCAGCGGTAGCCCCGTTGTCGTTGAGCGAACTGTCGTGTTGACGTAGAAGATTCGCTGGAAGGTCAAGATGATCGGGGTCATCGGATTGATGAAGTAGAGCGCCGTCAGCCCGCGAACCCGCAGCGCGGGCGCGATGGAGTTCTCGTAGGAGTAGACGACCGGTGACACCCAGAACCACAGCTGCAAGACAACGTCCATGAGGTGGCGTACGTCGCGGAGATAGACGGTGATCGCCGACATCACCACGGCAATCGACGCCGTGAGCAGGTACAGCGCTAGGAACGAGATCGGCAGGAGCCAGAGGAAGCTCCACGCGGGCGCATGCCCGATGATCGCGAGGAAGATGGCGAGAACCACGATCTGAATCACGAAGTAGATAACCGACGCGCCAACGTTGGAGAGCGCGAGGATCTCGCGCGGGAACGACACCTTCTTCACGAGTCCCGCCCGATCCACGATCACACCGGTTGCGCTGCTCACGGCGGTCTGGAACATGTTCCAGACAATCAGTCCGGCGAAGAGATAGACGACGAAGAGCGGAATGCCGTTCTTGAGAAACACGGAGAAGACGAGGTAGTACGTGGCCAGCGTCAGTGCCGGCGACAGCATGGACCAGAAGAGGCCCAGCGCCGAACCCTTGTATTTGATTCGGATGTCCGACGTGATGAGGCTCAGCAACAATTCGCGCCGTGCGACCAAGTTCGAGAGCCTCGTGCGCAGGCTCGCCCGTGCGCTGACCACGCGCACCGGTGACGCGACGAGCGATCGTTGCTCCGCCGCCGAAGGCTCGTCCACTAGGCCCCTTGGCGAATGGCCGAACGGTCGATCACGGCATCGATGAAACCGTACTCAACCGCTTCCTGCGCGGTGAACCAACGGTCGCGATCCGAGTCGGCCTCGATGCGCTCGACGGGCTGACCCGTGTGGAACGCGATGCGATCGGCGAGCATCTTCTTCATGTACACGATCTGCTCCGCCTGGATCGCGATGTCCGACGCCTGGCCCTGCATCCCGCCCAGTGACGGCTGGTGCATGAGGATCCGGCTGTGCGGCAACGAAAAACGCTTGCCCGGCGTGCCAGCACAGAGGAGGAACTGACCCATCGATGCCGCCATCCCGACACAGATGGTCCGGATGTCGCAGTTCACGTACTGCATCGTGTCGTAGATTGCCAGGCCGTCGGTCACCGAACCGCCGGGCGAGTTGATGTACAGGCTGATGTCCTTGTCTCGGTCTTCGGCCTCGAGCAGCAAGAGCTCGGCGCAGATCCGATTCGCCGTGTTCTGGTCGACCTGTGAACCGAGGAACACGATCCGTTCGCGCAGCAATCGCTGATTCAGGTCGTTTGCACCCATTCCTTCGGCCATGGCGGAATTATTCATGGCACCAATCTACTGGACGTGCACGCGCCCGCTTCGTTGAGGGCCTAGTGTGGGACCACTCGCGGGCGTGGCGGAATTGGCAGACGCGCTGGTTTTAGGTACCAGTTCTTCGGAGTGTGGGTTCGAGTCCCTCCGCCCGCACGCACTCACCCAGAAACCCTGAGACATGTTGTCTCGCTAACCCTGGACCTTGAGACCTCCGCCCGCACGCCGCCGTCGCGATTGTGTCGACTTATCGTGGCACTCGTACCCGCCGACAGCGATGTTCCGGTCACCACCCGAGGCGTCACGGCACCGGTAACACCCGGTCCCACGACTTGCGGCGCGGGGCGAGCGTTCACCGTTGCGGAGCAACGACCACCTGCTCGGTGTCCAGATGCCGCACGTGCGGCACGTGCGGCGATTCCACCTGCTAGTGTGTACGGGACGTTCGCCGCACCTCGCGGTGGAGACCGATTCGACCGTGACATTTCGGGTTGGGCTCACCTCAACCCCACAGGAGTCATTGTGTCCGTATCTTTCGCCGACCTCGGCGTGCCCACCAACCTGGTCGACCGCCTTCGCGCCCGCGGAATCACCGACGCCTTCCCCATTCAAGAAGCCGCGATTCCTGACGCCCTCGCTGGTCGCGACGTCGTCGGCAAGGCGGCGACTGGCTCGGGCAAGACGCTCGCCTTCGGCCTGCCGATGCTGGCCCGGCTGGGAACGGCGCGGCCGCGCCAACCGCTCGGCCTCATCCTCGTCCCCACTCGGGAACTGGCGACCCAGGTTCAAAAAGAGCTGGCGCAACTGACTAACGACCGCGGACGGCGCATCATCACGATCTTCGGCGGCACGTCGTACAACACGACGCGCAAGGCTCTCAACGCGGGCGTCGACCTCGTCGTAGCTTGCCCCGGGCGCCTCGAGGACCTCCTCGAGCAGCGTGCCCTCGACCTGTCCTCGGTGACCACCGTGGTCGTCGACGAGGCCGACCGGATGGCCGACATGGGGTTCCTGCCGGCCGTGCGGCGCATCGTTGGCACGACACCGGCGAATCGCCACGTCATGCTCTTCTCGGCGACCATGGGACCCGACGTCGCGACGCTGGTCAACGCGTTCACCACTGACGCGATCGTCCACGACGTCGTCGGCGACGAGTCGCCCAGCGACGTCGATCACTTCTTCTGGCGCGTCGCGCGCGACCAGCGCCCCCAGGTCACCGCCGAAATCGTCGAAGAGTACGAGCGAGCCATCGTTTTCACGCGCACTAAGCACGGGGCCGACCGGCTCGCCCGCCAGCTCGGTGAGCGTGGCGTGTCTTCGGTCGCGCTGCACGGGGACCGAACCCAGGCCCAGCGTGAGCGCGCCCTACGCGCGATGAAGAACGGTGAGACGCGAGTCCTCGTGGCGACCGATGTCGCCGCCCGCGGCATCCATATCGATCTCCTGCCCGTCGTCGTGCACTACGACCCGCCGACCCAGGCGACTGACTACCTGCACCGCTCGGGTCGCACGGGTCGCGCGGGTGCCACTGGCGCCGTGATCTCGCTCGTGAGCGATGACGTCGCCGGGCACGTCAAGCGCATGCAGCGCTCGCTCGGGATTCCCGCGACCCTCGACGACCCCGAGAGCGCGACCGCCATCCGCCTCGGTGCCGTTGACGACAACGCCGCCGCTCAGGTCCTGGACGAACGTCCGCGTTCGCGCTCAACTCGCCCGTCCGAGTCGAGTCGACGTGACAACGCCAATCGTCCGACCGGTCGATTCTCGGAGCGTTCACGCGAGCGCACCGAAGGCCGCCACACCCGCACCGCACCGAGCACCGACGGGCGAGCGCCGCGCGCTTCGCGCGATGAGCTCCGCGGTGGTTCGCCCCGCGTCGCGGAGCGGTCGGCGCCGCGCCCGCAGCGCGAGCAGTATCGCGAGTTCAAGCAGGCCGGCGCCCCCAGGCGTTCAGCCGCCGGCCACGCGGTCGTGAGTTTCTTCAACGACTCGAAGGGATTCGGCTTCGCGAG
>JAJZSX010000390.1 GCA_021849435.1 Actinomycetes bacterium
GCCCCGTAGCCGGCCGTGGTCGACGTGCCGTTCATCTCGTTGATGGCGGTCAACGCGAAGTCAGTCGGCGCGGCGTTGGCCCAGTTCCTGATGGTGATCTCGTGGTCGTCCGGCGAACCGAAGAGAGTGGCGAGGATGACGGTGAGCAGTCCCACGATCACCAGGGCGATGGTGCCCTCCTTGATGATGTCGTAGGGACTGTGACCGCCCTTCCACTCCGGGGCGTCGACGTCGGGACGGAATGCCTTGGAACTCACTGTGCTTCACCAACCTTGTCTTCGTAGGGGGGAACGACGCCCTTGATGCGCACGAGTAGGACGTGCAGGGCCGTGAGGGCGACCGCGGCGAGCGGCAGCAGGACGATGTGCCACATGAGCATCTGGCCGAGGTTGAGCACGTTGAAGAACGCGCCGGCTCCTGTCGAGTTGATGCCGTCCTTGGCCTGGGTGGTGATCCACTGCGAGTCGAAGTTGCTCTGGGAGGCGTAGCCGGTGAACGCGGTGGCGATCGAGGCGAGGAACGTGACCACGCCCGTCATCCATGTCGCGGTGCGCCCGCCGCGCCAGGCGCCCATGAAGAACTTGCCCCACAGGTGCACCACCATGGCGAAGAAGAAGATCTCCACGCTCCACAGGTGCAGGGAGTTCACGAAATGTCCGATCGAGGACTCGTGCCACCACTGCGGTCCGCGCAGCGAGAGGATCAGGCCGGAGCCAATGACGACCGCTAACGCCGACATGGTCGTGACGCCAAAGACGTAGATCCACGACGAAACGTAAGCCGGCTGAGTGTCGGGTAGGAGTTTCTCTGGGGGCAGCTTGCCAGCGACCTTGCGGCGCAGGCGAGTGGTCCACTGTTGGTCGATGCTGGTGCTCACTTGCTCTCCTTTCGGCGGTTACGCCCGGGGAAGGGCAGTAGCAGCGCCGCCACGAAAGTGGCGATCATCAGGACTATTACGATGAAGTTGGCCACACTGATGTTGATGACGCCCCAGTGCAGATAGTGGCCGTAGCCATTGAGCGGTATCAGCGCCGCCAGGAAAGAGAACCACGCCATAGATATCCCGTTTCTCCGATCTCATGCCGTTCCACCCAGTGTGGCACGTCATTGCGGAGAACTACCAGGGCCAAAAGCCCCCGCCTATCGTCCCTGATACTAAGCCTTTACGCTGGAATAAGTAGGGATTGAGGCTTCGACCTTGGGTGCGCGTCGAGTGCCCGGCTCGCGGTCGTGCGCGCTCTGGCGCAGGTGGAACTGGGTGACGCCGATCGAGAGCGAGATGGCACCGGCGACGTGCAGTTCGACAAGCACGACCGGCACGTGCGTGAGGTACTGGGTCACGCCGATCGCCGCTTGCACGAGCGAGATCACGACCAGGCGGCGCACTCCGTGCTGGAGGGCGAGGGGCGCGCTCGAGCCCCAGATCGCAAAGACCAGCCCCGTCACCAGGCCGATGAAGAGAACTGCGGCGACTGAGTGGACCCACGTGGCGTCGGCGAAGGCGAAGGGCAGGCGTCGCGCGACGAGCTGGCCTTGGGAGCCGCCGGCGTGCGGACCCGAACCTGTCGCGATGGTTCCCGTGGTGAGCAGCACCACGAAGGGGATCCACAGAAGTCTCGCGATCAGGCGAAAGTGTGGGTCGCGCACGTCACGGCGCGCCCCGGGCCCGTAGACGTACTTCGAACGGTGATAAAGAATTGCGCCTACGACGACCATGGAGAGCGAGAGCATCATGTGCAGCGAGACCAGCCACGGGTTCAGTTTGGAGTAGACGACGAAGGCGCCGAGGATCGCGTCGGCGACGACGCCGGCGATCAGCAGCCCCGCGAGGACGAGCAGGTCGCGACGGCGCACCTCACGCAGCCACGCGGCGATGAAGGTGGCGATCGCGACCAGAATGAGAGTGACGGTGACGATGCGGTTCGTGTACTCGATGAGCGGGTGGATCGACCACGACCCCGCGATCCGGTGGTGGTAGCACGTGGGCCAGTCGGGACAGCCCAGGCCGGATCCGGTGAGGCGTACGGCGGCTCCGGTCAGGACTATCACGATCATCGAGACGAAGGAGGCCAGCGCGAACCAGCGAAAGACGGGGATCGTCACGCGTCGGCGAGTTCCGGTCATTTCCGTAGCCTAGGGAATGCCCGACTCATAGAATGCTCCCCATGACAATCTCGGCCACGAGCTCCCGCTCGACTTCGGACGTGGTCAAGGGATACGTCGCCCTCACCAAACCGCGCATCATTGAACTCCTGCTCGTCACCACGGTTCCCACGATGGTAGTGGCGGCCAATGGCATCCCCAGCCTGTGGCTGATCGTCACGACGCTGATCGGCGGCACGCTGGCTGCCGGCGGGGCGAACGCCTTCAACATGGTGATCGACCGCGACATTGACGCGGTGATGCAGCGCACCAAGCGCCGTCCTCTGGTGACCGGCGTCATGACGCCGCGCGCCGCGACCATCTTTGCCGCCGCCCTCGAGATCGCCTCCTTCGCGGTGCTCTCGACGTGGGTCAACTCGCTGTCGGCGTGGCTCGCGCTCTCGGCCACCGCGTTTTACGTCTTCGTCTACACGATGTGGCTCAAGCGGCGCTCCAAGCAGAACATCGTGATCGGCGGCGCGGCCGGCGCGGTGCCGGTGTTGGTGGGCTGGGCCGCGGTGACCAACTCGCTCACCTGGACGCCAGTGCTGCTCTTCGCCGTCATCTTCATCTGGACGCCGCCGCACTTCTGGGCGCTCGCGGTGCGCTATCGCGATGACTACGAGGCGGCCAACGTGCCGATGATGCCGGTGGTGGCCTCGCTGCGGCGCACCACCCTCGAGATTCTGGTTTACTCGGTCGTCCTGTGGGCGATCACGATGCTGATCGGCCCCTTCGCGCGCCTGGGCTGGATCTACGCGTTGGCCTCGACGGTGCTGGGCGCGCTGTTCTCTTTCTACGCGCTGCGCCTCTATCGTCACGCGGCCTCTAACAAGGCCGACGTCGCCGAGGCCATGCGGCTCTTCCACTTCTCCATCACGTACCTGACGGCCCTCTTCGTGTTCATGGCGGTTGACGTCCTTGTCCGATTCCACTAGTCCGCGGCGGCGACCGTCGCCGATGGCCCTGTTGTCGCTCGGACTGGGGGTGACGATCGCGCTCGCGCTGATTCTGACCGTCTCGTTTCTCACCAGTGGTCGCTCGCCCGGTGGCGCGTCGAGCACGACGGCGCCGCTCGCGACCACCGAGCTCGTCGGCAAGACCCTCAAGGGATTCTCCAGCCCGGGCCTCTTCGGTGGAACGGTGTCGTCACCGTGGACCGGTGGGCATCCGACGGTCGTGATCTTCTTCGCCTCGTGGTGCGGCCCCTGCCAGA
>JAJZSX010000391.1 GCA_021849435.1 Actinomycetes bacterium
GAGCGCTCAGGGCCACGGCGGGAGACCGATGATCGCTCGCGCAGTCGGGGCGCCTCGAGCGGGTACGCCGGTGGCGATCGGCGTGATACGCGAAGTCGCGGTGACGTGAGTCGTCCACCGCGAGCGGGTGCGCCTTGGCGCGAGGAGAGTGACCGAACGCCTCGCACAGGCCCGCCGCGCTCGACTCGACCGAGTCGCCCCGGTGCGCCGAGCGGCGCCCGTGGTCGCGCCGGGAGTCCAGTCTCACGTGGGGGCGAGCCCCGGTACGGCTCGCGACGCGATGACCGGATACCTGATTCGAACCGTCCGCCTCGTCCCCCGCGCGAGCGCTCGGACAGCGGCGCTCGTGGCGATGCCCGTGTCGGTAGTCGTGATGGGGCACCGGGACGCTCGCCACGACGTGGTGACGATCGGTTCGAGGGCAGGCCTCGCCGGCCTAGTGACCGTGGCGCCGGACGTCCCGCGCGGCCAGTAGATCCCGAGGTCGCGGCTCGCCAACGTGCTGGCGCTCACGCTCGGGGCCAGGGCTGGGGTGGTGTCGCGCGTAAGGGCGCGGTGAACATATCGAGCACCGGTCGTGCCTTGGATGACGAGCAGGGTCCGCGCGATCGTCCCGAGCCGATGGCTGAATGGATCGAAGACGAGCGTCCCGTAGTCACCAAGTCTGAGGCGCCGACCAAGACCCGTGCGTCGTACGCGTTGCCCGGCGACGTCGCGGCGAATATCCGTAAGGCGTTCATTAGCACGGCGTATATGCGCGAGAAGATGGTGATGACACTCACCAAGGCCGCCGAGGCCTACGACCGTAAGCGATACGAAGAGGCGCTGCGCCTGGGCCGCACGGTGGCTGACGCAACACCCGGGGTCGCAGCCGTTCGTGAACTCACCGGCCTGGCCGCTTACCGCGGTGAACGCTGGAACATGGCCAAGATCCATCTTCGTGCGCACTTCACGTTGACGGCCGACCCCGAGCACCTGCCGCTCGTCATGGACTGCGATCGCGCACACCGTCGCTACCGGGCGGTGGAGAAAACCTTCGAGGAGCTCGAGGCGAGTGAACCGACGGCCGATGTGCTCACCGAGGGACGCATCGTGATGGCGGGGGCGCTCGCCGACCAACGCAAGTTCCACGAGGCAATCGACCTGCTCGTGCGCGCCGGTGGGACCAAGCAACTGCACAACCCCTCCTATCGACACGTTCGGCTCTGGTACGCGCTCGCGGACATCTTTGACCGCGCCGGCGATGCGGGATCGGCGCGCGAGCTCTTTGCCCGCGTCGTCCTAGCCGAGCCTGACGCCTACGATGCGCAGTCCCGTCTCGCGGAACTGGGTATGGACGCGCCACGCAAGAATCGCAAGCGTCGAACCGTCCCCGTGTCCAAGAAGCGCGTCGACTGACTAATCCGTGGCCCGCTATTGGTTTCGGCTCAAAGGAGACCCAGCGATACTCGCCACGATCCAGCGACCGGACGCCGTCGCTCGGGGAGGTTGACCTCGAGCGAAAGCGTGTCGATACGACGAGTGGAGGACCGCGTTCGAACCGACAGTCGGGGTGAAGCGCTCGCCGGGCGCACCACGAGGGGCGACAGAGCAATCTTGTAGGGTGGACGTATGGACATCGCCGCACTGTTAGGTGACGAGGCGTCGACCCTGCTCGACCACCACGCCACCGCTTTCCCCAAGGAAATGCTCACTGTACCGGGCCCGAATTTCATCGGTGAGGTGATGGCGTCAAGCGACCGGTCGCCGACGGTGCTGCGTAATCTCGGCACGCTGTACAACCACGGGCGTCTCGGTAAAACGGGTTACGTGTCGATCCTCCCGGTCGACCAGGGAATCGAACACTCGGCGGCGGCCTCGTTCGCACCCAACCCCGCGTACTTCGATCCCGCGCACCTGTGCGATCTCGCGATTGCGGCCGACTGCAACGCCATCGCCTCCACCCTCGGAACACTCGGTTCGGTCTCGCGGCGCTACGTTCACCGGATCCCCTTCATCGTGAAGTTGAACCACAACGACTTGCTCAACTATCCCAACACCTACGATCAGATCCCCTTCGCGAGTGTGCGACAAGCGGCGGACCTCGGTGCCGTCGGTGTGGGGGCCACCATCTACTTCGGTTCACCCGAGTCGGGACGGCAGTTGCGTGAGGTGTCTGCGGCGTTCGCCGAGGCCCACGAACTCGGTCTGTTCACCGTGCTGTGGACCTATCTGCGTAACCCAGCGTTCAAGACGGCAGAGGCGGACTATCACGTGAGCGCTGATCTCACGGGCCAAGCGAATCACCTCGGTGTCACCATCGAAGCCGACATCATCAAGCAGAAGCAGCCGGAGAACAACGGTGGGTACAATGCCTTGAAGTTCGGCAAGACCAACCCGAAGGTTTATAGCGAGTTGACGACGGACAACCCGATCGATCTGACGCGCTGGCAGGTTGTGAACTGCTACGCCGGTCGGATCGGCCTCATCAACTCCGGCGGCGAGTCCAAGGGTGATAACGACCTGGCTTCGGCGGTGCGAACGGCCGTGATCAACAAGCGCGCTGGTGGCCAAGGGCTCATCCTGGGCCGTAAGGCATTCCAGCGGCCGATCGATGAGGGCGCAGCGCTGGTGCACGCCGTCCAGGACGTCTACCTCGACACCGCGATAACCGTCGCCTGATTCATCGCCGTGAGCGACGAGAGCAGTAGGGGCTGGCGGACCTGGCCGAACCTCATCACCGCCATCCGACTGGCCATGCTGCCGGTCTTTCTCTGGCTGCTCTTTGGTACGGGCCATCGAGCCGATGCGGCGTGGCTACTGGGCGTATTGGGGGCGACTGACTGGGTGGACGGCTACGTCGCGCGACGCCTGCACCAGGTCTCGGCGGTCGGTAAAGTGCTCGATCCTGTCGCTGACCGCATCCTCATGATGACCGGACTCATAGCAGTGGCCAGCGCCGGCGGCGTTCCGTGGTGGTTCGCGATCGCGACGTTGGTGCGCGAGGTGTTGGTCTCGAGCCTCACCATCGTGCTCGCACTGCTCGGCGCGGCTCGGATTGACGTGTTGTGGTGGGGGAAGGTCTCGACCTTTGCGCTGATGGTTACGTACCCCCTGTTCCTGCTCACGAGCAACGACCACCACGCGGCCCTCGCGCTCTGGCAGGAGTGGGGCCGTGGCGCGTGCTGGGTGATCGGCGTGACGGGTCTGGCCCTGTCCTGGGCGGTACTTGGGGGTTACATCGGACCCGCGAAACGGGCACTTCGGGCCGGTCGCGCGGGTCGGGGATTGGAGTAGATTTCATCGCATGAAGACTCCCGAGGAATTGCGATACTCCCGCGACCACGAGTGGGCCCACGTGACGGGTGACAC